>DATARJ010000356.1:0-2864 GCA_036264205.1 Methylocella sp. | reverse complement strand
ACGGCGTGCTCCTCGTTCTGGATGAGGTGATGTGCGGCATGGGACGCACGGGCACACTGCATGCGTGCGAGCAGGAGGGGATTGCCCCCGATCTCATTGCGATCGCAAAAGGACTCGGCGGCGGCTATGCCCCGATCGGCGCTCTCCTGATGCAGGAAAAAATCTTCGACGCGGTGGCCGAAGGCTCGGGTGCTTTCCAGCATAGCCACACGTATATGGGTCATCCGCTCGCCTGCGCCGCGGGCTTGGCGGTGCAACGCGTGATCCGGCGCGACGGGCTGCTCGCGAACGTGCGCGTGCAGGGCAGTCACCTCGCGCGCCGGCTCAAGGAGCGGTTCGGCAACCATCCCTTCGTGGGCGACGTGCGCGGGCGCGGCCTCCTCCAGGCGGTCGAGCTGGTCGCCGACCGCGCCAGCAAGGAGCCGTTCGCGCCCGAGCACAAGCTGCATGCGCGCGTGAAGGCGGAGGCCATGGCGCACGGTCTCATGGTCTATCCCATGGGCGGCACCGCGGACGGCGTGCGCGGGGATCACGTGTTGCTGGCGCCGCCCTTCATCGTGGATACGAAAGTGGTTGATGCAATCGTCGAACGCTTGGGCGACGCGATCGATGCCGCGACCGCGGATTGCCTAGCTTGAACCAAAGGTACAACGTGGCCTCTCGTATCCGGGATGCTGGAACGTTAGATTGTATCCGGCGATGGAGACATGCGAGATGACTGTGAACGCCCCCGCGCGGCCTTCTGCGGGAACCATGGACGTGGACGAGTTCATGGCGTTCCTCGGGACGCGACCGAAGGAAGAGCGCTGGCATCTGATCGAGGGTATCGCCGTGATGATGGCTCCGCCCAGTTTGGCGCACCAGTGGATTGCATTGAACTTTTGTCAGCTTCTCAATCGCGCCTTTACCGCCAACGCCTCCAATCTTTTTGCATATCACGAGGTCGCGATACGCTTGCCGGGCGTGGTCAATTTTCAGCCGGAGCCGGATGTCGTTGTCGCACCCGGCCCGCCCGGCTACGAGCTATACGCGGAGGACTTCCGGCTGGTTGGGGAAATATTATCTCCGTCGAATACGCGCGCCGAAATAGAGCTGAAATTGCGCCGCTATCGCGAGGCGCCCGGCAATCTTTATACCGTGGTGATCGAGCCGCGCGAATTCCTGGTGGAAGTTCATGCGAAGAGCCGCAACTGGGAGCCGGTGATCCTCAAGCACCGGAACGATCGCATCGAAATGCCTGAATTTGGCTTGCGCTGTTCTGTGGGCGACCTTTACCGCGGAACCCCGCTCGAGCCACGTCGAGCGGACTAACCGTACTGCGTCACAAATATGCTCTCGTAGCCAGCCCTTTATGACGCAGTACATGCATGTCGGCCGCCGCGCTGGGGCACCTTGGCCCGAGCGACGGCGGCCGGCTTTTGAGTAATCCGTATCAGGCTTGCTGAGTCGATGTGTTTCGATTGCGCCGTTCGGCCATGAACTGGTCGAACTCTTCCTTGTCCTTGGCCATGCGCAGGCGGCGCAGGAAATCGCGGAACTCCTTTTGCTCTTCCTCCAGGCGCTCGAGCGTCTCGGTCCGGTATTCGTCGAAAGCGCGATTGCCGCTCGAGGGTCTTCCCCAGTCGCCTTGGCCGAAGCGTCCAACCGTGGCGCGCACGCGCTCCATCTTGTCCTGCCAGCCCGCGTGGCTATCTCCGCCCCAGCAGCCGATCTTTTTGTTCCAGAGGGTGAATGCGAGGACTGCGAGCCCTACCGGCCACCAGAAGATGAACCCGAGGATGGTCAGCACGATCCATCCCGGATGCAACGACCAGACGGCTGGCCGGTAGCCGCGATATTCCAATCCTTCGCCTCTTGCAGCCGCGTAGTTCATGGGGAGGTCTCCGCGTGAATGTTAATTACATTTACATCAGTAATGCCGGGCGAGGCTTCTGTCAATGGGGGCCGAAATTTTTCCATTAGGCCATCATGGCGGTTCCGGGAGACCAAGGCCGCGAAGGTAGACCAGAACCCCCGCCTCCAGCAGTTCTTCCGGCGACATCGGCAAACTCCGCCGGCCGGCGTCCCCGCGGCCAAACAGCGACGCGATGCCGTGCGACAATGCCCAGACATGCAGCGCCATCATGAGCGCCGGTGGCCGCCGCTCCGCCGGCATCTCCGCGATCAGCTTCTCCGCCGCGGTGCGCAGAACGGCGAAGGCGCGGTCGCTCGCCTCGCGCAATTCAGGATTGGCATCGAGCGGAACGCCCCCTTCGAACATCGCGGAATAATAGGCGGGCTCCGCCCGCGCGAATTCGAGATACGCCCGCCCGAGGCGCTCGAATGCCGCGGAGGGATGGGGATGGCCCTCGCCCCATGCGCGTGAGAGCACCTGCGCGAACTCGTCGAAGCCGCGGCGCGCCACGTCGATCAGCAGATCGTCGCGGTCGCGGAAATGCCGGTAGGGCGCAGCCGGACTGACGCCCGCCCAGCGCGCCGCCTCGGCGAAAGTGAACCCAGCCGGACCCTTTTGGGCGATCAACTCGAGCGCCGCGCGGATCAACGCCTCCTTCAGATTGCCGTGATGATAGCCGCGCGGCCCGTCCTGGTTGTCCCTCGACCATCTCATGTGAATAGCCTTTACATCGATGACCCGCTCGCGTCGAGCCCCGGCTCGTCGCAGGGAGGCCAGCGTTCGTGATGCGGATCTTGCGTCGAAACGACACGAAAGGTCGGAAGCAAAGGGGCGTGGCAGACTTTCAGGTTGTCGTGTTAACTCTCGGGTTTGGGCAACCGCATTCCAGAAACAGGAGCAATGAATGAACACCAGGACCGCTCTGATGGCGTCAATTGGAGTGATCATGTCGACCGCTTCAGCTCATGCC
>DATARJ010000318.1:0-3958 GCA_036264205.1 Methylocella sp. | reverse complement strand
AAATCACGCGTGGTTTTCCTTCAGCGTCTCGCCGTTCGCGCGCAGCGAGACCCCGGTTATGATCGCCGTTCTCGATGGCATGGGGGATCTCGGTGCTATTTCGCTCTACGTCGTCGAACAGGGCGCGATTCGAAAGCTTCGGTGCAATTGCAGCACTTTCGACTCGCTCGGCTTTTTCTACGGTGTCATCAGCGCGACCCAGGGTGGCTGGACCTTGCTAAGTTCCGAGGGCCGCTACATGGGGGCGGCCGGATTCGGCGATGGGGACCGGCTGACGAACCCCTTCTACGCATCGCTCGCCAGGATATTTTGTCTGGAACCTGACGGGCAGGTTTATCTCAACCGGGCGCTAGCGAACTGGCACCGCAGCATCGCTTGGAAACCATATACGCCGGAACTCATCCGCATAATGGGCGAGCCAATCGCACAGGAGCAGATGTGGAATCCCGATGCCATTCTCCGCGTCGAGGAAAAGGATCAATCGCCGAATACCAAGGAGCGCCTCGACAAGGCTGCGGCCACCCAAATGGTGTTTGAGGACGCTCTTTTTCATGTCGTCGATTACCTGATACGGCAGACCGGAAGCGACAAACTCGTTCTGACTGGCGGCATCGCCCTAAATGCAGTCGCCAACATGCGCCTGCTCGATCGCTTCGACACGGCCTATTACAGACGCATGTTCGGTAAAAACAGGCGGCTCCATCTCTGGGTCCCGCCGGTTCCTGGCGATGCGGGCGCCACGATCGGCGCCGCCTACATGTTCGCCCATTTGGCAGGCGCGGAAATCGGCCCCTCACTCGAGCACGCCTTCTTTTGCGGATTTGGACCGACCGAAATGGAAATTCGCGCGGCCCTCGACCGCGCTCCTGACATCGCGTGGATGCACCTGGGCGATTTAGCCAGCCCCGAACGGCGGAAGGGGCTCGCCGACTTCATGGCTTTTATGACCGCCCGGGATGGTGTTTTCGCGATTTTCCAAGGACCTGCCGAAACCGGCCCACGCGCGCTCGGACACCGCTCGATCGTCGCCAATCCGTGCAATCCGCGCATCCGCGACGTGCTAAATCAACGGGTAAAATACCGGGAGGCGATCCGCCCCTTGGCTCCAATGATGACGCTGGAGGCCGCTCAACAGTTCTTTGAGCTGTCGGATGGCGCTTCGGACGACAATTATAACGCCTACAATTACATGGTGCTGACGGCGCGGTCCAAGCCGGAAGCTCGCGCGCGCATTCCCGCCGTCATTCATGCCGATGGGACGGGACGGCTGCAGATCGTGCGTGAGCGCACCGATCCGTTGACCTATGCGTATTTAAAGGCGCTTGGCCGTCGCATCGGCATCGAGGCCGCGGTGAATACGTCCTTCAACGTTGCCGGACCGATCGCCCAGAACGCGACCCAGGCCGTCGATACGCTGCGGCGATCCAAAGGAATGGATGCTGTGCTGATGTTCGCCGAGGAGGGCTCGGTGTTTGCCGCCTGGCATGCCGGCACGACGGAGGCCGTGGCAAGTAGTGGGCGATTCCGCACATGGCTGGCGGAATGGCAAATCGAAACCGGTTCTGCGCGCGGCCTGCCACTTTGAAGGTGCCTACGGAGAAAGAAGCTCGTGGCGCGCTTGAGGGTCCAGATCGACCACGTATTGCTGGCAAACTGCAAATGTCTATTTGCTGCGCGCCGCGGGATATGCGCGATTGCCCAGGCGCGAACCAGGGCCGGCATCTCAGTTCGCCAATGCGGGCGCACGCGTCCTTGCGTTGCATTATCGTGAATGCAGCTTAAGGCGAGGCGGATTGCCGCATCCACTTCCGGCTTCGGCCGCGCGGGATTAGAAGACACCTTTGGTGCTGCCTTAGGTCCCGATGTCCGCCGCAAAACCGCCGTTTGACTCGATCCGCGATCTCATTGCCTCCATGCCCGAGGCCTCGGAGGCGTCCCGGCAGGCGGTCCGCGCGCGGCAGGCGGAGTTGACCAAACCGCCGGGGTCGCTCGGGCGGCTCGAGGAAATCGCCGGGTTCCTGGCCGCTTGGCAAGGGAAGCCGAAGCCGTCGATCGACCGGCCTCTCGTCGCGGTATTCGCCGGCAATCATGGCGTCGTGGAAAAAGGCGTGTCGGCCTATCCGGCCTCGGTCACGCGCGCCATGATGGACAATTTCACCGCCGGAGGCGCCGCGATCAACCAGATCTGCGCGGCCCACGGGCTCGGCCTGAAGGTTTTCGATCTGGCGCTCGACGTTCCGGCGAAGGACATCACCGAGGCGCCGGCCCTGGAGGAAAAGGACGCCGCCGCGACTTTCGCTTTCGGCATGGAAGCCATCGCAGGAAATATCGATCTTTTGTGCCTCGGTGACATGGGCATCGGCAATACGACGATCGCGGCCGCCATCTATCATGGACTCTACGGCGGCGCGGCGGCCGAGTGTGTTGGGCGCGGCACCGGAATCGACGATCGCGGCTTAGCGCGAAAGATCGCGGCGGTGGAGGCGGCCGTGGCACGGCACAGGGAGCATCTCGCCGACCCGCTTGAGGTGATGCGCCGCCTCGGCGGCCGTGAGATCGCGGCGATCGCCGGCGCGATCATCGCGGCGCGCATGGAGCACATTCCGGTGATCCTCGATGGTTATGTGGTTTGTTCTGCCGCCGCCATTCTTCATGCCCTCGATTCCCGTGCGCTCGACCATTGCATGGCGGCCCATGTCTCGGCCGAAGGCGGGCATGGAGATGTGCTGCGGCGGCTTGGCAAGAAGCCGCTGCTCGATCTTGGGCTTAGGCTCGGCGAAGGCACCGGCGCCGCCTTGGCATTCGGGATCATCAAGGCGGCGGTGGCCTGCCATACCGGCATGGCGACGTTCGCGGAAGCCAAGGTCGCGGGCAGGGAAGAGCATTGAAATGCGTCCCTGCCGTGCCTGGTCACGCCGGAGACCGCCATTTTCCTCTCGGTCTACCCGCTGATTTTCCGCGCTTGGCCGCTACGCTTGCCGCATTGGGGCCTTATGCCGGCGGCGCAGCCACGCGATGGCCGGCACAAAAGCGGCGCCCGCCGGTCCGTCCCAGGTGTCGAAGCCGGGCCAGCGCACGCGCAACCAAGCGACAAGTTCGGGATCGGTGCCGATAAGGTCGCCGGCGATCCAGCCGAGCAACACTGCGCCGGCCCAAACGAGGACGGGAAAACGGTTGAACAGCGCGAGCACGAGCGTGGAGCCGAAGACAAGGAGCGGGATCGACAGAGCGAGGCCGAGAAGGATCAACAGTTTCGACCCTTTCGCAGCGGCGGCGACCGCCATCATATTGTCGAGCGACATCACGGCGTCCGCCACCGCGACGATACGGATCGCGGACCACAGCGTGCTTGCTGGCGCGATCTCTTTTTGAGCCTCTTCCGCGCCGGCGAGCCTGACCCCGATCCACAGCAGGAGAACGCCGCCCGCGATCTTCACGAAAGGCAGGTCCAGCAATTCAACAACAAGAACGGTGAAGACGACGCGCAAGGCGACCGCCGCGCTGGAGCCGAAAATGACGCCCAACTTCCGTTGTCGCTCGGGCAGCGAACGGCAGGCAAGCGCAATGACCACGGCATTGTCGCCCGATAGAAGAATATTGATCCAGAAAATCTCGAGAAGCGGGAGCCAGAAAGCCGTCGCCACGGGGTCCATGGCTTGGAGCTAGGCCATGCACGGCGTGGGGTCAAGCTCCGGGCCCTCCCTTGCCTCTTCCCAGAATTGGACCAAAGAGGTTAGCGGGAATCTTATTCCTTATTGTATAGGACCGTCGATGTGGATGGTCTAATCAATCGAATGTGTTAGGAATGCTCCTTTTGTACATCAGGAGTATGACAAATATTGTAAGAATTATGTTCTCTATAGGGCCTTGATTGATTTTCGCCTTTAGTATACGTTGCATGTGCTGTTTTCATTTGCTTGGGAGGTGGGGCCTGCGGTCCTTCCATGAATTGAAGAGG
>DATARJ010000279.1:0-2179 GCA_036264205.1 Methylocella sp. | reverse complement strand
GCGTTTGCTCCATAAGAGGATCGCGTGGCAAAAGAATGGTTGGCCCACTCTGGAAACCGCCGGTGTTCTTGTGTCAACGCATCGCCTATGTTTCTTTGTGCACGCTTTGCCTTTGAGGCCGGGATCTTCGTCATTGTCGTGCCAGTATCTTGGCACTCACTTAGTGCGGGGCGGCCCGTTTGTCGACCGGCGCCGCAAGCATTCTGGGCAAGGCGAGGCGGGCGCGCGACAACAAGGTGCGCGTTGCTTTTCTCGAATTTTCGTTTTTTCGGCGGGAGATGGCACACAAATAATGCTTCGATATTCTCATGTAGGCGCTCGCATGGCATGATCGAGGACGCCGCCACGCCAACCAAATTGCCGGAGCGCCTCGACGCGGCGCTAAAGCGGCTCGCCGCCGCGCTCGACCGGCTCGACGCGGCCGGCGAGCGGCGGGCCAAGGCGGACGCCCTGCGCACCAATCTCGAGGACGAGCTTGCGGTCATGCAAGACGACCGTTCGCGGCTCGCGGTCGAACTCGACAGCGCCATCGCGCGCGCGAAGTCCCTGGAATTGGCGAACGACGAAGTTGCCCGCAGGTTGAACCACGCGATCGCGGGAATACAAGCGGTTCTCGCCGAGGCAGCCGCCCGCGACAGGTAGAAAAGTTCCGGGACCGTCAGGAATTTCAATGCGGCCGGGATCGCGGCTCGAATGGTACGATTTGCGAATCCCAACGCGATTCAATCAAAATTCATCGCGCTCTAAAAACTGATCGCAGTGCGCAAGGCAAAAACGGCGGCGTCGGGGATCCGCCCGACAAAAGGAGCAAGCGGATCGACAACGCCGCCGCCGGGATGGAAGATATATTGAAAATCTGGTTGAATGGTCCAGCCGGCAACGATCTGCGCCTGATAGGTGAGTTCGACCACTAATTCATAATTGCGCAAAGGCAAAGCGGTTTTTGCAAAGAAAGCTCTTTCGCGATCGAGTCCTCGGAGATCGGGAGACAGCTGAAAAAAGGCTGCGGCGAGGCCAAAACTATCGTCCGGCCGCTTGTCCCAAAGCCCGATGAAATTGACCCCCGCAACGGCATCAAGGTTAATCAGATTGCGATCGGAGGGGCTGAATGCGACGCGGGCGAACGCGCCGACGCCTTTTTTCGGATCGTCGCCTGGCACGCGCCAGAGCATCTGATCGATGATGCCGTAAACGGCATAATCGCCGCTATGAGTTCGCGCCACGCCGTTGCTCGACGGATCGGCGAGCGACTTACCGTCGACGTCAAACTGCTGATCGTCGAACTTGCCGAAGTGGTACCAGGCGCCAAACTTGACTGTCCCGGCAAGCCCCCGTGCGGTCTTGTCTTGATTGTACTGGTATTGCGCTTCGGCCATCAGCAGTGGTGGATCCTTGAGGCGAAAGTTTATGCCGGCCGGGTCCTTGATCTCCTCCAATCCCGTGAACCTTGCCCCGGCAGGATCGCCATCGTACAAGCCGACGAGAAGAGCGAGTTGATTGTTCGGAGTCAATTTGAACCGAACACCCGGAGTAGCCAGCGGATAGGCAGGTCCTCCACTCGGCAGGTTCGTTGAGAAGATTGTCGGCCAGCCGAACGTGCTGTTGATATACAGAGTGTTGCCGAATTCGCTAATGGCGAACTGATTATCAGCCGCCAGTTGACCGACGCGAAGCAACGCCAGGTCGCCGAACTTCTGTTCGAGCCAAAGCTCGAACAGCCGGGTCGCTGGCCGCGCCTCGATGCTGTCGACCCTCGCAAGGTTGAAGATGTTGGACGCCGACAGCCGACCGCCGTGTATTTGATAAGCATTCGCGCGAAAACTGAGGCCGTCCAACCCCGCAATCTTTGCAAGGTCCGCGTCGAGCACCATGTAGAGGGTACCTTCGTAGACGGCGCCTTGTTTGACACCGCCCGTGGGATTGGCCAAGCCATCCGCAAAATAATCCAATCGCAAATTGTAGCCGAGATCGAGGAGACCTTTCTTGAACTGAGCAAGCGCGGGAATGCTAGAGGCGATCGAGGGCTGCAGCTCTGACGGCAGCGCCTCAATTTCCGAAACTTCTTGCGCATGCGCCAAATTGCCGGAAAGCGCGCCGTACCCGGCGCCAAGAAACAGACAAACCGAAAGCCCGCGCCACATGTATTCCTGCCAAGACATCACGCGGCCGATCCGGCCAG
>DATARJ010000187.1:0-8284 GCA_036264205.1 Methylocella sp. | reverse complement strand
CTGTCGATGAGCCAAGCCAGGCCAAGCGCCAAGGCGATGAGGACAACGACGAAAAAGAGGACCCGGACCATGTGTTTCTCGGCGAGGACTTCGTTGTCAGGTCTCAGCGGGCGGAAATCACGACTTCGGCTTGCCCAGGACCGCCACCGCATCGGCCTCGATCGATCTCGCGGCATTCAATGCATCGAGCCGCGCCTTCGCGGCTTCACCCCAGTTTTCCGATTGGGTTGTGGCGGCGCCGGGCAATTCTTTCCACGCGTTATACGCGGCTTCGAGATCATGGTCCGCAAGCGCGTTCTCGATCCGCGCGACGAAGCCTTGAACGCCGGCAGCTTCGGCATCGCCGACGCGGCGGATACGCAACAGACCTTTGGCATTTCGGGTCAAACGATCGAGGAAACTTTCGTCCGCGCTGGCTTGCTTGGCGGACTCGCTCGCGATAATACCCGGAACGAGAGTCGCAAATCGCGCCGTTAATTGTCGTTCGCTCGCAACGGTTGATTTGGAGGCCGTGCGCAGTGGCGCCAGAGACGCCTGGGGAACGCCGAGGTTTTCGAGCGCCGCGAGCTCGTCCGAAAATTGTCCGCCGCTATCCAGCTTTCGCAACAGGCTTTCGGCGACAATCGCGATCGCCTGAGCGCGGGAGCCCTCTCCAGCCGCGGCATCCGCGCGATCTGGTTGCGGGCGAAGATCCGCTTTGGGCGCGGCGAGCGCCGACTCGAGCCGAGGGACCTTTTGCTCCAGGGTTCCGATTCGCGCTTCGAGGGGGCCGAGATCGGGCGTCGCCGGCGCCGGGCCGGGCGTGGGCTCTTGTGCCGCCGGCCGTGACTCGAACGCCTTTTGCGCATCGGCCTGCGCCGCATTCGCTAACTCCATGGCTTTGCCCGCGGCGCCCTCCGCTGCCGCGACGCGGGTTTCCATCGCGGACAGAGCCTTTCGCGTGGCGGCCGAGGCGGCATCCTCCTTGCCCTCGATCGCATCGATTCGCGCGTTCAACGCGGCAATGCGCTCGCCGGACGCAAGGCCGTTGGTTTCGGAGCCGCCGAAATAGCGCAACGCCAATGTTCCACCGAAGCCCAGAATCGCGCCGGCGATAGCGGTCACGGCAAGCGCGGGAAAAAGCGCGCGCGGTTTCGTTTGTTCCCCGGCCAACCTCGGTGGCGGTGCAAACACCAAGGGCGCCGAATCCACGGGCTCGGGAGCGGGTGTTTCGGGCGGGGGTACTTCTGGCGCGTGTGGTTCCATGGAAAATTGCGGTTCGCCAGGCGATTGTGCCTCGGGCGGCGCGGTTAGGGACATCTCTGTCTCTGTTAGTGGCGTTGCGGCCTTTTCCGGTTCGGTTGCCGATTGGGATTGGCTGCCATTCTGCGACATTTCATGGCGAAGCGACCCCGGCACGGCGCCCGGCTCGCCCATTATCTTGGCAGCTTCTTCCTCGTCATTGGCCATCGCGGTCCTCGATTTTGCGGCCTTTGTAAAGGAACCCATTGGCTTGCGCAACGGGGCCCGCGCCGCGCGCCGCCATGGATCATCGCGAAGATAAAGCCCCTTGGCGCCGTTCCGGCCCGACCGCTGCGGTTACCCCCTATTGAGGATCGACCGCAACTCGCTGAGTACAAATAACGCGTGATAACTTTGCCACGCACACGGATTTCAGAATGCGGTTGACCGGGAGCCCGGCGATTATGTTTGAGCACGACCATCTGCTCGTTATATATTTTTATTACCAACCGTGCCAAGGCTACGGAAATGACACGTAAAAACATGACTTCTGCGAATGACGCCCCGAGTCGACCAGCTCTTTTTATAATCGTTTCACTTATCGCAAATGCTGGCGACGCTGTTGCGGCGGACCTTCCTTTCCCGCAACCCGAACCGGCCGTCGCCCCGGACAACGCAGTCGGCGATTATTTCGCGACCTGGTACGATCGCGTGGACGTGGCGCAGGCAAGCAAGCCGCATTGGATGACCCTGATCACGACCGTCACGCCGCGGCTCGAGGAAGAGTATCGCTACGATCAATTTCAACAATTCCTGGGGAATGGCGCGGAAGTTAACAACTACTTCGGCGGCAAGGGACTGGAGCTGATCCCCACCACCACCAACGAAATTCTCATCAACGTGCCGGCCTTTGAGCAACGGCTCCCGGAGGGAAGCAAGGTCAAATCCGCAACGGGTTTCGCCGATGGGAACTTCATCACCATCAAACAGCGGCTCGTCAGCGCCATGCGGATGCCGTTTTGAGCACAGAAAGACCGCGACGGCAAACCCACGCAGTCGCCGATAAACCCGCGTCGAGGGCGGCGCTGTAATCATTCGCAAGGGGGTCTCGACATGTGCGGCACGATCCGGCCAACGCGGATACCGGCACGCTTTCCATCCGGCCCGGCAAGGGAATGCGTGCAGCCTCGCGGTTGTCTCGCCGATTGATCAGCCAGCCCGACGCAAGCTTACCTTGAAACAATGCGTTGTCCGGCGCGCTTCTGCGCATTTGCGCGCGCGGAGGCCCGCAAGCGGCACGCTGGAACCGCCAGCCCCGGCCGGACAGGTTAATCGGCAGCCAATCCGCGCGCATTTAAATTCGCCTACGGCGCGGAGAGGATCGCAACAAGAATGAACCAACGTTCAACTTCACGAGCAAGCTGGCGGCCGCGACCTTCTTTCGAGTCTCCGGCAGGGTTGCGGCGCGAACCATTTCATTTTGGTCTCGTTCCGCGGCCGTTTCCGAATAAACGTCGCGTGCTTGATGCAAGCTTTTGTTGAAAACATTGCGTGGCGCGACGCGCAGCTTGCATACGATTCGATCGCTAGTATAGCTTGGCGGATGTTAGCTGCGAGTCCCGTACGCGGGAAGTTTGTAACTGGGTCGCGTGGAATTGCGCCGGCGGGCGCGGACTTAATGTTTTGAATAGCGATGCCTCGTCGATGGGGATAATCATCCCAATTAACTTCGAATTGAGCGGAATTCCATCTGACTCTCAGTTCAAATTGGCAACCTTCTAGGAGGCCGCGATGTCCTGGACCAATGAACGAATCGAATTGTTGCAAAAACTCTGGCTCGAAGGATGGAGCGCCAGCCGCATTGCTGGTGAGCTTGCCTGCGAGATTACCCGTAACGCAGTGATCGGCAAGGTCTACCGGCTCGGGCTATCGGGCCGCGTCAATGCGCGTAATGTGCCCGCTTCACCGCCGCACCAAAAGGCACCGCGGCGGTCGGCCCACCGCAATGCAGACAGTCCGCAAATCGCCGGCAATACCGCCCTCGCTTTTTACCCACTCGTGATTGAAGCTCCCGCGTCCCAGCCGGTGAGGGACGTCGTGGTGCCGATGTCCGAACCCGTGACCATTGCGGAATTGCGCGCGTCGATGTGCCGTTGGCCGATCGGCGATCCGGCCCAGTCTGAATTTCGCTTCTGCGGCGCCAAGAAACTGCCAGGCCAAGGACCATATTGCGCCTGCCACGCGGGCATCGCCTATCAAACCCAAAATGACCGGCGGCGCGAGCGGCGGCCCGCAAAACAGACCTAGCGCCTCGGTCCAGACGAAACTAATTCAAAGCCAATAGGCGACGATAGCAACGAGACAGAGCGCGAAAGACAGAGCCTTATCGTCAAGGCAGCGTTCCAGCGCCGGCTCTGCTTCAAAAAGTTGGCACGGGATTCCGAGTCGCCGGATGCGGCGGATGGCGCTTAACAAAACAGGACGCGACGCCGAGCTTGAGAAAATTTCTGACGTCCGAACTGGAGATGGCTGATCGCCCGAACTTGGATGAACCCTCGAAATGCTTGGCATAAAATGTCAATGCGAGCGCGGTGAGATTATAAACAAACTATATCTATCTGAGAGAATTTTTCGAAGGTGCCCGGCAAAAAGAAGAAAAGGCTATTGCGAACAAAAATAGGTCAAAGCCGAAGGCGGCGCTTTCGCCAGATGAAATCGCGAGCCAAATTTTGGCTGATATCAAGGACGATCGCGCGAAACGGCTTCGTCGCTTGATCTCGGACCGCACGGACGACCCGGACTTGGGGGACCGGATATTTGCAACCCTTAATGATTCTATCCGTTATGAGACGAATAGGCAGACAGGTGTAGGACGATCGCCGCAGGGGGTGCCAACTGAGAGCTTTTCGGCCCGGCCTCCTACAGGCGAAGCATCCGATTACTGGAACCGGGACGGGAGAGCGCTCGCCTATATCCCTGGTCCTGTTTGCTGAGCGAGATGGACCAGAATCAGGTTATTTTACGGTCGGTCAATAGGAACGTGGTCCTTGCTTCGGAGAAGACATGGATGCGATTCTAAACCGACGGGCTGCGGGACATCGTGTCGATCACGAAACCGTGAGGGGTCTCATTATGTCTCCCGCGGGACGCGCCAGTTCAGGCTCCGGCGAGGCGGGCCGGCCTCGGCGAGCCGGGTTAGATAGTTGCCATAGCCAGATTTGCCGTAGTTGCCGGCATTCGCGACCAAAAGGTCGCGATCGATAAAACCTTTATAATATGCGACTTCCTCCGGGCACGAGATCTTCAAACCCTGGCGCCGCTCGAGAATTTCGACGTATTTGCCGGCCTCGAGAAGGCTCTCGTGTGTTCCCGTGTCGAGCCAGGCGAAGCCGCGGCCCATGATTTCGACGGCGAGTTGCTCGCGCTCCATATAAATCCGGTTGACATCGGTGATTTCGAGTTCGCCGCGCGCCGAAGGTTTCAAGGAGGCAGCAATGTCGAGCACATTGTTGTCGTAAAAATAAAGTCCGGTAACCGCCAGCACCGAGCGCGGCTGCGCGGGTTTTTCTTCAATCGAAACGGCCCGCCCCTTGGCGTCGATCTCGACGACACCGTATCTTTCCGGGTCCGCCACCACATAGCCAAAAACCGTGGCACCCATGGGTCTCCCCGCCGCCGACGCCAAAAGGTCCGGCAGCCCATGGCCATAAAAAATATTGTCGCCAAGGATCAGCGCGACACGATCGCCGCCGACGAAATCGCGCCCGATGGTGAAGGCTTCCGCTAGCCCCCGCGGCTTGTCCTGTGTCGCGTAGCTGAGGCGGATGCCGAACTTGCCGCCGTCGCCAAGCAACTCCTTGAAAAGACTCTGATCCTGGGGCGTCGTGACGATCAAAATATCGCGGATATCCGACATCATGAGGATGGACAGCGGATAATAGATCATCGGCTTGTCGTAGACCGGCAATAATTGCTTGGAAATCACCAATGTCAGCGGATAGAGCCGGGTGCCAGAACCGCCCGCGAGAATGATGCCCTTCATGTTTCGGCTCGCGTTTCTTCGAGAAGCATTTCGACCGTCTCCCGCGCACGTGTTTGCCAATCGCGCGCGCGATAGCCGAACACGGAAGCGAACAGGCTGCTGTCGAGTTCGGAATTGGCGGGCCGCCGGGCGAGGGTCGGATAGTCCGCGGTTGCGATCGCCGAAATCTTCGGCCGCCGCCCTGTAGCTTGCGCCTGGGCTTCGACGATGGCGCTGGCGAACCCGTGCCAGGTCGTGACGCCACTGCCCGCGAAATGATAGGTTCCAGGGACCACAATGCCGCGGGCCAAGGCGCGATCGATCGCAAAGACGGCTTCCGCGAGGTCTTGCGTCGCGGTCGGGCAACCGCGCTGATCGGCGACGATCCGCAGTTCCGCGCGTTCGCGCGAAAGACGCAAGACGGTCTTGAGAAAGTTCGCCCCGAACCGGCCATAGACCCAGGCGGTGCGCAGGATGAAATGGCGCGGGTGTGCTTGCCGAACCATGATTTCGCCCGCGGCCTTCGTCTTGCCGTAGACGCCGAGCGGCGCGATCGGATCGGTCTCTACGTAGGCGACCTTGTTCGTGCCGTCGAAAACATAATCTGTCGATATTTGGATGACCGGCACCTGTTGCAGCGCCGCGGCCCGCGCGACCGTTTTCGCTCCCACGGCATTGGCCGCGTAGGCCGCCTCCGGCTCGGTTTCCGCTCTGTCCACGGCGGTATAGGCGGCCGCATTGAGAACAAGGCGGGGCTTAACGGCGAGGATCGCGGCCTTGACAGAGTCGAAGTCCGTGATGTCGGCTCTCGCGCGATGACAACCGGTCGCTTCGATATCGCGGGCTCTGGCGAGCGCGATCACTTCGTGGCCAAGCTGACCCGCGGCGCCAAATACGAGGATCGGCCCGTTCATGCCACGGTTCCAAGTCGTTCGCCCCGATAGATGCCGGAACGGATCCGTTGCCACCATTGTGGATTGTCAAGATACCACCGAACCGTTTTGCGTAAACCGGTGTCGAAGGTTTCGCGCGGCTCCCACCCGAGTTCGCGTTTTACCTTGCCTGCATCGATAGCATAGCGCCGGTCGTGCCCCGGCCGGTCGGTCACATAGACGATCAAGCGCTCGTGCGATCCACGCGCCTTGTCCGGCGCCATTTCATCCATCAGCCGGCAGATGCGGAGCACGACTTCGAGATTGGTTGTTTCGCTCGCGCCGCCGACATTATAGGTTTCGCCCGGCTGCCCGAGGAGGGCGATTTGGACCAGCGCCCTGGCATGATCCTCGACATAGAGCCAATCGCGAACATTGCCGCCGTCCCCGTAAACGGGGATGGGCTTGCCCTCAAGCGCGTTAAGAATGGTTAGCGGGATAAGCTTTTCCGGAAAATGATAGGGCCCGTAATTGTTGGAACAATTCGAGACAATCGCCGGCATGCCATAGGTATGATGCCACGCCCGCGCCAAATGGTCGGAGGCGGCCTTTGATGCGGAATAGGGCGAATTCGGCTGGTAGGGACTCGTTTCTTGAAACAACCCATCCCCACCAAGCGACCCGAAAACTTCGTCGGTCGAGACATGGTGGAAGCGAAACCGCGCCTGATCTGTCAAGCTAAGTTTTTGCCAATGATCACGTGCACATTGGAGCAGCACATAAGTGCCCATGACATTGGTTTCGATGAAGGCGCCAGGCCCGTCGATGGACCGGTCGACATGGCTTTCCGCGGCAAGATGCATGATGATTTCAGGGCGAAAATTCTCGCAGACTTGCCGCATCGCGCGGGCGTCGCAAATGTCCGCCTGCTTGAATTGATAGCGCGGATCAGCGGCTACGCGGGCAAGATTATCGAGATTTCCGGCATACGTTAGTTTGTCGACGACGCAGACTTCGTGCGCACTCGTCTCGATCAGGTGGCGCACCACCGCCGATCCGATGAAGCCCGCGCCTCCGGTGATCATGAATCGTCTGTTCATAAAGGTCTCACGTGCCGAACGGCGAATCAAATTGCTTAAAAAAAGGGAGAACGGCGTCCTTTTCGGAGATCGCTGCGTCAACGGGACGGACCGGCCACGCGATCGCCAAGTCGGGATCGTCCCAACGCAAGCCCGCATCGCATGACGGGGAGTAGAAGCTATCTACTTTGTAGGCGACCTCGGTATCTTCTTCAAGCGTGCAAAAGCCATGCGCGAAGCCAGCCGGCACGAAAATCTGTTCGCCGCCATCTCCCGTCAACGTCGCGGAACACCAGCGGCCGTAGCTGGGACTGCCGCGGCGCAGATCGACCGCCACATCGAAGATCGCTCCGCGCACAACCCGGACCAGTTTGGACTGGGCCGCCGGAGGGCGCTGGAAATGCAGGCCCCTGATCGTTCCGGCTTTTTTCGACAAGGACTGGTTGTCCTGGACGAAAACACAAGCGATGCCCGCCTCCGCGTAAGTCCGCGCGTTGAAGGTTTCGAAAAAATATCCGCGGGCGTCGGCGAATTTCTTCGGTTGAAATTGTTTTATGCCCTCGAGTACCAACGGTTTCGAGCTCCTTCTTCGTGGCTTCCGGATTGCGAGCTGTCTTAGCCCCCACGGGAATTGCGGTGATCCGCCAAATTGATTTTCGCCCGGTCGGTGTACACTCCGGCATTCATCCATGATCGGGTCGCATCGGCCGCGTTCCCCTGGCGCATCGGCGGCGCGCCATGGGGTTCGCCGTTGCCGGAAATTCATTGTCGAATTCCTGCGGCTGCGCCTTCTCGAGGGTCCCACGTTCAACGCGAAGGTATTATCGCATGAACCCGTGAGAAGGCAATTCGGCAACCTTGCGCCGCAGAGTCGTTTATACGGTGCATTCGGTTGGGCCCGCATGCGATCTCGACGTGATCGACTGTCCTTGAAAGAGGCCGCCATGCGATTGAAAAACTGGTGCACGGGGAATTGGTCGAGGCGAATCCTAAGGCGCTTGGGTTGCGCGGCGCTGAAGCCGCGAAAGCTATCGGAGTGATGCGTCAGCAGCTTTACAAAGTCAGTAACGGCGCAAATGCGGCAACGCCGG
>DATARJ010000133.1:0-6251 GCA_036264205.1 Methylocella sp. | reverse complement strand
CTTCTGATCGTGATGTGCGCGAAAAAAATTCCGCACGCGCGGAGCGTGGCGTTGCGGCTCGCGGTTGGCAATATTCACCGGCCCGGCGCACCGACCTCTTCGGTCGTATTGTCGCTTGGCCTCGGGCTCGCGCTTCTTGTTGCGCTCACTCTCATCGACGGCAACATCCGGGCGGAACTCCACCATTCGATTGCCGGGAAGACGCCGAGCTTTTTCTTTCTCGATATCCAGACCGCGAAGGCCCAAGCGTTCGCTAGTTTTTTGCAAGGCCAAGCGCCGGAGGGCAAAATCGAACTCGTCCCGATGTTGCGCGGACGCATCGTTAAGCTAAACGGGATCGAGGCCGGCGCAGCACGGCCGAAGCAAAGCGTCGCTTGGGTGCTCGAAGGCGATCGCGGAATAACCTTCGCCGAATCCGTTCCGCAGGGATCCAGCGTCGTTACGGGAAGCTGGTGGCCAAAGGATTACCACGGGCCGCCTTTGGTTTCGGTCGAAAGCGAGATCGCCGAGGGGCTCGGACTCGCAATCGGCGACAAGGTCACGGTTAATATTCTCGGCCGCGACATCACCGCCAGGCTCGCCAGCACGCGCAAGGTCAATTGGCGCAGCTACGGGATCAATTTCGTACTTGTATTTTCGCCAAACAGCTTGGTGGGTGCTCCCTTCGGGGAGCTTGCGACGCTCACCTTTGCCAATGGCGGCGACTCCGCGCAGGAATCCGCACTGCTACGCGCGACGGCGCGGAGTTTCCCCTCGGTGACAAGCATCCGCGTGAAAGACGCGCTTGACGCCATAAATACTGTTGTCGGGCAGCTCGCCTTCGCCGTTAGGGCTGCGTCGAGCGTGGCGTTCCTGGCTTCGATCCTCGTCTTGGGCGGCGCGCTCGCGGGCGGTCAGCACGCCCGCACCCACGATGCCGTCGTGCTTAAGACCCTCGGCGCCACAAGGTCGCGGCTGCTTGCCGCTTATATTTATGAATACGGTCTTATCGGGCTCTGCACCGCGCTGTTCGGCGTGGCGGCGGGGAGCGCGGCCGCGTTGGCGATCGTGGACCGCGTGATGGACCTTGAATTTGTCTGGCTTTGGCCCCAGGCGGTGGCCGCCGCCGCCGGCGCGATCATTGTCACGATCTGCCTCGGGCTTCTTGGGACTTGGCGGGTTCTCGGGCGCAAACCGGGGCCTTATCTGCGCGATTTGTAATTAAGAGACCTTAACCATTGTTCATGAGGGCGTGCCCTTGTGCGGACCGCGGGCTTGCGCCATATTAGGACCGACGCTGAATCCCGCGAGGGCAGCGGCCGGAGGCGGTCAAGCCTCCACAACGGTTAGAGGAAAACATGTCCGACTTCGATCCCAACGCTAGTACCCGCTGGGGGCAAGGCGCAACCCGGGCCGGTCGCGCCGAAATCGATCAGGGCCTGCGCTCTTACATGCTGGGCGTCTACAACAATATGGTGGTGGGCTTGGCGCTTACGGGTGCGGTGGCGCTTGGCGTCCATATGCTCGCCGTCACGACCGACCCCGCGCTAGGCGTTCCGGTGGGGCGGCATCTGCTGCTGACTTCATTTGGCGTGACGCTTTATACGAGTCCGCTTAAGTGGGTGATGATGCTGGCGCCGCTCGCCTTCGTGTTCTTTTTCTCGTTCCGCATCAATCAGATCTCGGCTTCGACCGCGCGTGGCGTGTTTCTCGCTTTCGCGGCGGCGATGGGGTTGTCTCTCTCGACCATTCTCCTTGTCTATACCGGGACATCGGTTGCGAACGCCTTCTTCGTGACTGCGGCGGCATTCGGCGGTTTGAGCCTTTATGGCTACACAACGCGGCGTGACCTGGGGCCAATGGGAGCGTTCATGGTGATGGGCCTTTTTGGCCTCGTGATCGCAATGCTGGTCAATCTTTTCTTGCAGAGTACCGGGTTCCAATTCGCCCTGTCGATTCTGTCTGTCGTGATCTTCTCCGGCCTGACCGCCTGGGACACACAGGCGATCAAGGAAATGTATTACGCGAGCGATGATTACGAGATCGCGACGAAGAAATCCGTGGCTGGCGCCTTGCGGCTCTATCTGGATTTCATCAACATCTTTCAGTCGCTTCTGTATCTTACAGGTAGCCAAAGAGACTGACGATGAACCCCACTTTCAGACGAAGGCCTCGCTTACGCGGGGCCTTTTTTGCGCACATCCCAGATTGGGAACAATGGGGTCACGCGCGGCTGAATGAGGGCAAGGGTGCCGACCCGCAAGCGCTGCCTCCGCGCGCTCAGAAATCGCTGGCTATACCTCTAACTTCCCAATCGCCGTAGCGCACTGGCTCGGGACCGTCGCGGCCATTGATTTCCTTGCGGACCGCGGGTTGATTGAATGCACCGGGGCAGCGACGCTCTTCCGCCTCGGCGAGCGCCCGCCGCGCCGCTTGGCTGAGTTCGCCACGGTCCATGTCGGCAACCACGAGGCCACCGGTCTCGTCTTTCGGCCGTTGCATCCACCTCCGCCTCGTGCCGGCGGGAAAAGCGGCGCACACCCGCGCCGAGTTTCCGCCCGATCCTCGCCCATTTGCTGGGCAAAGTCCAACGGTTCGTGCTAGGAGGGGGACGTGATTGGCGTCCCAATGCCTTCGTAGCGGAGTCTCGAGTTTGACCGCATCTCCGCGTCCGCCGACGGACCGGCGGCGTAGCCGCAAGGTTCCGGACGGCCGCCCAAACCAACTGGCTTCGGGTGAGAGTCGAGGGCGGGAGAGCGAGCAGTGCCCCGGTCTTGCCGCGCGTCTCGCCGCGGCGGCGATCCTGAACGATATTGTCACCGGAGGTCATCCGCTCGACGAATGTTTTTCGGGCACGGCGATCCTCTCGCGGCTTGGCGGTTTGGATCCTCGCGACATCGCCCTGACCCGCTCGATTGTCACTGTCGCGCTACGCCGGCTGGGCACCATCCGTGCCGCCCTGGACGGGCTTGTGGAAAAAGGTCTGCCACGTCAGGCCGCCAGCCTTGAATGGACGCTAATCGCGGCGTCATCCCAGATTCTTTTTCTCGACGTTCCCGATCACGCCGCCATCGATCTTGCTGTCCGCACGACCCGTCTTGAGGCGAAAAACGCGCCCTACGCTTCTCTCGTCAACGGAGTCTTGCGCAATCTCACCCGCGCGCGCGAAAAAATACTGTTGGAAAGCGATCCTCTGGATCACGACACGCCCGCATGGCTCGCAGAGCGCTGGCGTAAAACCTATGGCGAGGCCGGGGCGCACGCCATCGCAAGCGCCCATCGCAAGGAGCCGACACTGGATCTCACGGTTCTGTCGGACCCTTTGATCTGGGCGGAGCGGCTCGGAGCAACCGTCTTGCCGACCGGTTCGCTGCGGCTTTGGACTTACATGCCGGTGACCGGACTTCCGGGCTTCGGCGAAGGCCGCTGGTTTGTCCAGGATGCGGCGGCAGCTCTGCCGGCGAGGCTTTTACGGGTTGGCCCCGGCGCCAGGGTGGCCGATTTTTGTGCCGCTCCGGGGGGCAAGGCGGCCCAACTCGCGGCAACCGGCGCCGAGGTCACGGCGATCGACCGTTCGGCCGAGCGGTTGAAAAAGCTCGCCGCAAATTTTACCCGGCTCAATTTGCGCGCCAGCATCGTCGTTGCCGATATCCTAAACTTTACGACGGGTCCATTCGATGCGATTCTGGTTGATGCGCCATGTCTTGCCACGGGGACGATCCGGCGTCACCCGGATATCGCCTGGATCAAAAAACCGCGCGATATCGTGGCGCTGACGGCGCTTCAGACACGCCTGCTCGACAAAGCCGTCGAACTGGTGAAGCCCGGCGGAATGATCGTCTATTGCACGTGTTCGATTGAACCCGAAGAAAACGAAATGCAAATTGCGGCTCTTCTTCGCCGGAATCCCGGCGTCATGCGGGTTCCGATAGAACCTTGCGAGGTTGGCGATTTGCCCGAAGTCTTGAACGAAAACGGCGAATTGCGGACATTGCCGTCGCATCTTCCCGCTGCCGAGCCGCGGCTTTCCGGCCTCGATGGTTTCTTCGCCGCCCGCCTGTTGCGCCGCGGTTAATAAACCCGATAGGAATTTTACCGATAACGCAATGCCCCAGGCGGCGACCGCCGGGCTTTCGGCGATCGTGCGCCGATGGAAAAAGTCGTGTTGGCCGCATCGCGCTTTCCTCGCGTGCCGGCACGTGAAATCGAGGAGTTGAGCCCTGGCCGGCGCGAGATTCAAGGACTGGTTGCACGTCGCGGGCCTCCTTGCGGCTCGCGCGGGCATGGCTTTGCGGCGTGGTCTCGGTGCGCCCGCGCGTGCCGCCATCGGGCTAGGGCGGCGATGGCCGGAGAGGCTCTTGATTGCACCGCAAGATATAAGGACCAGCGATCCGACTCTCGCCGCGGACATCTATGCCGGCTATTTTGCTTTCGGCGGCAAGATCGTCAATGCACATGGCCGCTCGCCGTTTGAACTGGAGGCGGGATCGGCCGCATGGGCGCGGGCTCTCGCGGGTTTCGGCTGGCTTCGTCATTTGCGCGCCGCCGATACCGCTGTGGCGCGTGCCAATGCCCGCGTCCTCGTCGACGATTTTTTGAGCTTGGCGGGCAGGCCTAGTTCAATTCCGGCATGGGAGCCCGAGGTCGCGGCGCGGCGCATGCTTGCCTTTCTCTCGCAATCGCCAGTGATCCTCGATGGTGCCGACCGCGATTTCTACCGCCGCTTCATGAAAGGTCTCGGCCGCACTCAGGTTTTCCTGGAGCAAAAAATCGCCGGCGGGCTTGCCGGCGAACCGCGCCTCGTTGCCGCGATCGCCCTCGCCGAACTCGGTCTTTGCGTGGAAGGCGCCCGCAATCTGACCCGCAAAGGCACGAAACCGCTTGCCGACGAGCTTGATCGGCAAATTCTTCCCGATGGCGGCCATGTCAGCCGCAATCCGGAGGTCTTGCTCGAGTTGCTCCCCGATTTGCTTCCCTTGCGGCAGGCTTATGCGGCACGCGGGTTACAACCCCCGGCGCAGCTCCTCAATGCAATCGATCGCATGATGCCGATGCTGCGTCTGTTCCGGCATGGCGACGGCACGCTCGCCTTGTTCAACGGCATGGGTGTCACGCCGCCCGAACTGCTTGCGACGATCCTCGCCTATGACGACGTGCGGGCGCAGCCGCTCACCAGTGCGCGGCATTCCGGTTACCAGCGCCTGGAGGCAGCGGATGCCATTGTCTTGATCGATGCGGGACGCCCGCCGCCACCAATTTATTCCCATCGCGCGCATGCCGGATGTTCGTCGTTTGAGTTTTCAGTTGGCGCGCACCGGCTTGTCATCAATTGCGGCGCGCCGGATGCCAATCGCGCCCCGGCGCGCGAGGCCGCCCGCGCGACGGCGGCACATTCGACGCTCGTCATCGACGACACCTCCTTGTGCCGTTTCGCCTCTCAGACGGGATTGCGAAAATGGCTCGGCGATCAGGCCGTCTCGGGTCCAAACGAAGTCGATGCCGAGCGCCACGACCTGCCTTCGGGAACAATGGTGGTTGTCGCGCATAATGGTTACGAAGCGCGATTCGGCTTAATCCACGAACGCCGCATCACGCTCAACAGGGACGGCAAGATGCTGGAGGGCACCGATCGTTTGCGCGCCGTCGAGGCCGGCGGACCGATTGAGACACGCACCGTTGCCTTGCGCTTTCACATCCATCCGAACGTGCGCCTAAAGCGGGTTCGCGAGGGCCGGGCCGTGCTTTGTATTTTGCCGAACGGGAGACGATGGCTTTTCGAAACAACGGCTGGGCAAGCAAGCATCGAAGAAAGCATTTTTTTCGCGGCGCCGGATGGGCCGCGCAGTTCCACCCAGATCGTCGTCCACGGTGAAACCGGAGCCGGCATGGTTGTCGAGTGGAGCTTTCGTCACGTCGACCGGAAACCGCCGCGAAACGAAGCGTGAAAAGCCGCTTTGCCCTCCAGACGAAACGCTTCGGAAGCGCCAAGGATTTTTTATCAATGCTTTGCGCGAAAGCGCCATACCGGTAAGCGCGTACCTGACGAAGAACAAGAAACCACGGTCTGGCCCAGCCAAGCGACGCGCCAAAGCGAACGGACAGAAGGTAGACACTAATATCGAAGAGCCGAAAGGCACACAGCGTCAACAGGAATTGCAGAAATCACCCAAAGAACGCGCGGGCGGCATCGCAGAGCGATATGGCGTTCTGTCATTTCAGGTCTCCTGACACTCCCTAAAGGGCAAGCCCAATGGCGACGTAACAATGCGCTC
>DATARJ010000213.1:0-2456 GCA_036264205.1 Methylocella sp. | reverse complement strand
AAAGGGGCGGCCTAGCGCGGGCCGTGCGCTCCAGGGAAGCTCTCAATCCCTCCGGAAATGCTTCGACAGTTTCAGCCCCTGGCCCTGGTAATTCGAGGCGGCGCTCGCGCCGTAAAGGAGTTGCGGCGGCTCGGCCATTTTCTCGTAGACGAGGCGCCCGATCACCTGGCCATCCTCGAGAAAGAATGGAACCTCGTGGCTGCGGACTTCGAAAACCGCGCGGGCGCATGGACGATTGTTCGCCCCGGCGCCGAAGCCGGGATCGAAAAAGCCCGCGTAATGCACCCGGAATGCCCCCATCGCGGGGTCGATTGGAACCATTTCGGCGGCGAGATCGGGAGGGACCTGCAACCGCTCGCGTGACGCCAGGATGTAAAACTCGTCCGGGTCGAGGATTAGCCTCCTGTCCGGCCGTGCCCGGACAGGGTCCCAATAATCGGCGATCCGGTATGCGCTGGTCCGGTCCACATCGAGAATATCGGCATGTTTCTGGGCTTTGTAACCGATCACGCCTTCGATTGGTTCGGCGCTTAGGCCAACCCGAAGAACAAGCCCGGTGCGCAACTCCAAAGCGTGGTCTACAAGCGGCATACTTTTATGACGTTCGCGTAGGTCCTTGTCCTCGATGCTGAAATCGGTGCGTTCGAGCTGCTGCGAATTCAGCCTGCGGAAGCGGATCTGATTGAGCTTCGAGCCTTTGCGCACCCGCACGCTGAAGCTGCGCGGAGAAACTTCGGCGTAGAGACGCCCTTCATAGCCTCGCACCACTCGGTCGAACACGTCGCTCTTGTCGGTGATGAGGCGGGTAAAAATATCGAGGCGGCCGGTCGAGCTTTTCGGGTTGGCGATCGCCAAAATACTGTCCGGCAGATTCAAATGCTCTATAAGTGGGATCACATAGACGCAGCCACGCTCCAGGATGGCGCCATTGCCGTCGATGTTGATTTCGGCGTCGGCGCTCTTGAGGGCATCGAAGCGTTCGCGAACGGAGGCCTTGCCCGGCAAAAAGCTCGCGCGTACGCGGTAGGCACGCGCGCCTAAGCGCAGGTCGAGGCTCGCTGGCTGAAACTGCTCGTCTTCGATTTCGCCTTCGGCCTGAATCATCTTGCGCCGCGCCATCAGCTCGATTTTTTCGCGCGGAAGCAGGCCGAATTGGGTGCCGAACTCGTTGGCGCTCAGGAGCGGCGCGGCACCGCTGGCGTGCTCCGACCCGGCGAAAAAGGAGAGCAATCCGATAGTCATGTCAGCCTTCAGGCTCCTTGAAGGAGGACTTCAACAGAGCCGCAGGATGGGATGAAACGGCCGCAGTGCTGTTTCCCTCACAATCCCCACTATCCCTCCACCGGGTTGAGATATTTCTCACCGAGGGGTAAACAATCGGTAGCTCGATGGGTCAACCGCCGCAAGGAAGGCGGGGGGTTGCCGCTTCGCGCGGCCTCCTTTGCTCTACCGGCCGCGACGAGGCGATTGCGACGAGGAGATCGGGATGAACGTTCGCGGGCAAAAGCCCGATATTACAACCCTGCATCCGGCGACCCAGCTCGTCCATGGCGGCACCGTGCGCTCGCAGTTTGGCGAGACCTCCGAGGCCCTGTTCCTGACCCAGGGCTACGCCTACCCGGACATGGAAACGGCCGAGGCGCGGATGAAGGGCGCCGAGCCCGGCTATGTCTATTCGCGCTATTCCAATCCCACCGTCGACATGTTCCAGCAGCGGATGGCCTTGCTCGAAGGGGCGGAGGCGGCGCGCGCGACGGCGAGCGGCATGGCCGCGGTAACGACGGCGCTGATGTCACAGCTCCGGGCGGGGGATCATGTGGTCGCCGCCCGCGCCATGTTTGGCGCCTGTCTTTACGTGGTCGAGGATATGCTGCCGCGCTTTGGCGTTCCCTCGACCCTCGTCGATGGCGCGGATCTCTCCCAATGGCGCGCGGCGATGCGGCCCGAAACAAAGCTTTTGTTTCTCGAAACCCCGACCAATCCCTGTCTTGAAGTCTACGATATTGCGGCCATCGCGGCCATCGCGCACGGACACGGCGCGCGCCTTGTCGTCGACAATGTCTTCGCGACGCCGATTTTGCAAAAGCCGCTTGCGCTTGGGGCCGATTGCGTCGTCTATTCGGCAACAAAGCATATCGACGGGCATGGCCGCTGTCTCGGCGGCATTATACTCAGCAGCCGCGAGATCATCGAAAACGAAGTGCATCCTTTTTATAAGCAGACCGGCCCCTGCCTGTCGCCCTTCAACGCCTGGGTTTTCCTGAAATCGCTCGAGACGCTTGCCTTGCGGGTTCGCCAACAGGCGCAAAGCGCCGAACGGATCGCCGAATTCCTAGGCGGCCACCGCCACGTTCTGAAGGTTCTCTATCCTGGCCGCTCTGATCATCCCCAGGCCGAAATCGTCAAGCGGCAAATGTCCGGCGCCGGCACCCTTGTAGCCTTCGAAGTCAGAGGCG
>DATARJ010000072.1:0-3583 GCA_036264205.1 Methylocella sp. | reverse complement strand
CGGACAACAAGCAGGGCACAGGGATCGACCGGCGCGGCGCGCTCGAATGCATGATCTGGGCCGGCACCGGCGTCATCTGGACGCTCAGCGGCGGTGTGCCCAAATCCTCGCAGCTCCTCGGCATTGGAACGGCGCAAGCGGCCGAAAAGGCGGCCGCCGGCTTCAGCTTCCTGCAGATTTCCGACAGCCATGTAGGTTTCAACAAGCCGGCCAATCCAGACGCGGTCGGGACCTTGACGGAAGCGATCGATAAGGTGAACGGCCTTCCGGTCAAGCCCGCCTTCATGATCCACACCGGCGACATCACCCATCTCTCAAAACCCGGGCAATTCGACGATGCCGAAAAGATTATCGGCGACGCTAAGCTCGACGTCCATTATGTGCCGGGCGAGCATGACATCATCGACGAGAACAATGGCAAGGTCTATCTCGAACGCCATGGCAAGAACACGAAGGGCACTGGGTGGTATGCCTTCGATGCCGGCGGAGTGCATTTTATCGGCCTTGTCAACGTCGCCAATCTCAAAGCGGGCGGCATGGGCGCGCTCGGCGATGCGCAATTGGCTTGGCTTGCGGCTGACCTCAAGGGCAAGCCGGCCTCAATGCCGATCGTCGTCTTCGCGCATATTCCGCTCTGGGCCGTTTATCCGGAGTGGGGCTGGGGCACAGAGGATTCGGCCAAGGCGCTCGCCTTGCTCAAACGGTTCGGCTCGGTCACCGTGCTCAATGGCCATATCCATCAATTGATGCAGAAAGTGGAAGGCAATGTCACCTTCCATACCGCGATGTCGACCGCATTCCCGCAGCCGGCGCCCGGAACCGCCGCTGCGCCCGGACCGATGCTGGTGCCGGCCGAAAAGCTGCGCACTTTGCTGGGACTAACGAGCGTGGCGGTCCGGCGGGGGGACCGACGCCTCGCGATCACCGATACACCGCTTACCGCTAGCTAAACCAACCGCGCAAAAGGAAACCACATGCGCAATTTGACCAAACCAAACCGCCCCGACGTGTGGCGCTTCGATTTGTGCCTTACCGTTGCCACCGCTGCTCTCGGCGTCATTTTAACCCTGCCCGCGGTCGCCGCCGGTGCCGAGGTGGATATCGACAACTTCGCCTTCACCCCAAAGGAACTCATCGTGAGGGCCGGAACGACGGTCGCCTTCCGCAATCATGACGATATTCCCCATAGCGTTGTTGCCAGCAAGGGCGAGTTCCATTCCAAGGCGCTCGATACGGACGACAGCTTTTCATTCACATTCGCGAAGGTCGGAACCTACGCCTATTCTTGTGGCCTTCATCCACGAATGCAAGGCAAGATCACCGTCACGCCCTGAGGCGCGACGGATAATCAATTCCGCGTGATATCAGGAACCGCAATCCTATCGTGTCATTTCATTCGAGCCTACCGGAGATGACGATGACCATTCTAAAGCTCGCACTTCTGGGTTTTCTCAGGATCGCCTTTCTCGGCTTTCTAAAGGTCGCGCTTTTCGTTTACGCGTTTTTCCTCTCTGACACGTTTTTTGCCGGTGCCGTGACCGAGGGCAACGGCCATTCTTACGGCGCGACTGGAAGCAATGGCAATGGCAACAACATCGGGTAAGGAACGTCTCGAAGTGCCCGTGCCGGCGAGCGGATGGAAATAGGAGACCAAAAAGATGACGACCTTGCTTGAAGTTTTGGTTGTCTGCTTCGTTGCCGTCAGCCTCTCGCGGGGAGCTTGCGCGATTACTCAATCGTGCCGCGCGCGACGCCGGTCAGATCTTAAGCGCGGCCCTCAATTCTAGCAGTTGATCGCGCCTTTCCTCCGCAGCCCGGCGCGCCTCGTCCGCTTTCGCGCCGGCAACATCTTCTTCGAAATTTTTAAGCTCCGCATCGAGCCTGGCGGCGTCGAGTTGCGCCAGAGGGATCGTTTGCTCGGCCAGGATAGTAAGGCCAGACGGAGCAACCTCGGCGAAACCGCCGCGCACGAAAAGACGCAGTCTTTTTGCGGGCGTCTCCTCGATCACGACGATGCCTGGCTTCATCGTCGAGATCAAGGGAGCATGATCCTTGAGGACGGTGAATTCGCCTTCCGTTCCAGGAACGACCACGGCTTCGACATCTCCCGAAAAGACCAGCTTTTCGGGAGAAACGAGTTCGAAGTGAAAAGCCGTCATTGCATGCCCCAAGATGTGGTTTCAGTTGCGATTTCAGTATTCTGCTTCTGCCGCGGCTATCCGCGCGCGCGACGGCGCGGGCCAACGCTACGCCGCCTCGGCCGCGAGCTTTTGCGCTTTTTCGACAGCCTCTTCGATGGAGCCGACCATATAGAAAGCGGCTTCCGGCAGATGATCGTAATTGCCTTCGACGAGCCCCTTGAAGCCCTTGATGGTGTCGGCGAGTGAAACAAGCTTGCCGGGCGAACCGGTGAACACTTCGGCGACGTGGAAGGGTTGCGACAGGAATCTCTCGATTTTCCGCGCGCGGAAAACCGTCAGCTTGTCTTCCTCGGAGAGCTCGTCCATGCCGAGAATGGCGATGATATCCTGCAGCGCCTTGTAGCGTTGCAAAATCTGCTGGACCTGACGCGCGACGCCGTAATGTTCCTCGCCGACGACGAGCGGCGACAACATACGCGATGTCGAGTCGAGCGGATCGACCGCCGGATAAATGCCTTTCTCGGCGATCGCGCGCGACAAGACGGTCGTCGCATCGAGATGCGCGAAGGAGGTAGCGGGCGCCGGATCGGTCAAATCATCGGCCGGCACGTAGATCGCTTGCACCGAGGTGATCGAGCCTTTGGTCGTGGTGGTGATTCGTTCCTGCAAGTCTCCCATGTCGGTCGCGAGCGTCGGCTGATAGCCGACCGCGGAGGGGATCCGGCCGAGAAGCGCCGAGACTTCCGAGCCCGCCTGGGTGAAGCGAAAGATATTGTCGATGAAGAACAGCACGTCCTGGCCCTTGTCGCGGAAATCCTCGGCGACGGTGAGGCCGGTCAGCCCGACGCGGGCGCGAGCCCCTGGCGGCTCGTTCATCTGGCCATAGATGAGGGCGCATTTGGAGCCCTTGGCGGACCCGCCATGCTCGCGCGGGTCGACATTCACCTTGGATTCGATCATTTCGTGATAGAGATCGTTGCCCTCGCGGGTCCGCTCGCCCACCCCGGCGAACACGGAATAGCCGCCGTGCGCCTTGGCGATATTGTTGATGAGTTCCATGATTATAACGGTCTTGCCGACCCCAGCGCCGCCGAAGAGCCCGACCTTGCCGCCCTTCGCGTAAGGTGCCAGAAGATCGACGACCTTAATACCGGTCACCAGGATCTGCGCCTCGGTCGCTTGTTCGGCATAGGAGGGCGCGGGTTGATGGATCGCCCGGCGAGCCGTGGCTTCGACCGGACCCAATTCGTCCACCGGCTCACCGATGACATTGATAATGCGGCCAAGGCACGCCTCGCCGACCGGCACCGTGATCGGCGCGCCTGTATCCCTGACCAGCTGGCCGCGGACAAGGCCATCGGAAATGTCCATCGCGACGCAGCGCACCGAATTTTCCCCGAGATGCTGCGCCACCTCGAGGACCAGGCGGTTGCCGCCATTGT
>DATARJ010000068.1:0-5514 GCA_036264205.1 Methylocella sp. | reverse complement strand
GCCGGGCAGTACCTCGGGTTGAAATTCAGCTTTGCGCCAAGTGGTGCCGTTACGAAGGGCTAAGACGGATGACCGGGTACGATCCTATAATCCGATGAATCAGTTTCTACATCCGCACTTGTGCTGGCCTCTGCTGGGCAGTGCGGCTACATTTTGACATGAAGGGCACGGATCTTTAAGGGCGCGAGAGTCGGCGATCTCTCCTCATCTCGGCAGGAATGGCGAGCCAGCGTTTCGTCTGATGCAAAGGGTATGAAAGGACTTCCGAATGATTAAGGGCGGGCAGTTCAAGACAGTCATCATCGCAGCCTTGGTGGCGCTCCTGTGGATGGCCAGCAAAGCGAGCGCCGCGCAGTGCGGCAACTCGGCGGCTGGCTTCGACGCGTGGAAGAAGCAGTTCGCCGAGGAGGCGAGGGGAAGGGGCGTCAGCGCCTCCACCATCGCAGCCCTCATGGGGGCTCACTATTCGACGGCAACCATCGCGGCTGACCGTGGCCAGAGGAGCTTCCATTTGTCGCTCGATCAGTTTCTCGCCAAGCGTGGCGGCTCGGTCATCGCGTCACGCGGGCGCGCGCTCAAGCAATCCAATGCGGCACTTTTCGCGTCGATCCAGGCGCGCTACGGCGTTCCGCCGGGGCCGCTCATAGCCATTTGGGGAATGGAGACGGGCTTCGGGAGGGAGCGCGGGAATCAGAACACTCTATCGGCAGTGGCGACCCTCGCCTATGACTGCCGCCGCTCGGCCTATTTCACCGACCAACTCTACGCCGCTCTGACACTGATCGATCGCGGGGTTCTCTCGTCAGGCTCGCGCGGCTCCATGCACGGTGAGATCGGCCAAACCCAGTTCTTGCCCAAGACCATCCTAGAGTACGGTACCGGCGGAAGTCTTGACACCGCGGCCGGCGCGCTGTCCTCGACGGCAAATTTCCTCAGGGCCCATGGCTGGAGCGCCGGCGCGGGATACCAGCCCGGCGAAGCCAATTTCGGCGCTATTCAGGCATGGAATGCTGCTCCCGTCTATCAGCGAGCCATCGCGCTTATTGGCCAACAGGTTGACGGAGGAGAGGGCACTTCTGGGAGGCGCTGAAGGGGGTGCGCATCCCCGTCTCAGTACAACGCGAATGCAGAAACTCAAACTGAGCTGCTATCGGCTTCCCTGGCAGATGGATTCCGAAAAACACTGAAAATGGGCGAGTTGCGACAGTTTAGACACGGCCGTCGCGACATCCTTCCAACAACACTGCCTCCAGCATTGTACATCCAGCCGATGTACAATAAAATAAAAACTCGCCAAACGCTGTTAATTGGATTATATACCGATTTCATTCGGTGTTCCGCGAGCCCTGGCTCATGGCCAAAGTTATTTCCGCAAATCGCCTCGCCGATGGAATCGTGGTCTATGCCGGCCGCGACGGTTCCTGGTCTGAGCAGCTTAGCCAGGCGAAGATTTTTCCAAGCAAGGCCGAAGCGGAGGCTGGACTCCTCGTTGCCCAAAATGACGCGAAGCGAAATCTTGTCGTCGAACCTGTTGTGGTCGAGGTTACCGAGGATGCCAGCGGGCTGCGCGCCGTAACATTGCGCGAGTCAATTCGCGCGCGGGGTCCGACGATCGATTTCTTGCCCCGGACGTGGGCCTTCGCACGCGGCGAGGGCCCGCCGCCAGCAAATTCGGCCAAGCAAGGCCGGAAAGCGGTTTTGCGCATTCCACGTCTGGGCGGCGCGCCGAGCGTGATCCTAGAGAGCATGAACTTTATGAGATCGCACGATGAAACAACACATCAAGAGCAAAAGCGTTTCGATTTGAAATGCCCAGGGTATCGGACGCGGGTTGTCGCGGCGGAGTCAAGCTAACATGTATCGTTACGATGAATTCGACAAAAGCTTTGTCGCCGAGCGCGTGGCGCAATTTCGCGACCAGGTCGCGCGCCGTCTATCGGGCGAATTGGACGAGGAACAGTTCCGGCCGCTTCGCCTGATGAATGGCGTCTATCTGCAATTGCATGCCTATATGCTTCGCATAGCCATTCCCTATGGCACCTTGTCGTCGCGGCAGTTGCGCAAGCTCGCCTTCATCGCGCGGCGCTACGACAAGGGCTACGGCCATTTCACGACGCGGCAGAACATTCAGTTCAACTGGCCGGCGCTTGCCGATTGTCCCGATATCCTAAATGAGCTTGCCGAAGTCGAGATGCACGCGATCCAGACCTCGGGCAATTGCATCCGCAATGTTACGGCCGATCAATTTGCCGGCGCGGCCGCTGACGAAATCGAGGATCCCCGCCCCTACGCCGAAATTTTGCGGCAATGGTCGTCGCTGCATCCCGAATATTCTTTTCTTCCGCGAAAATTCAAAATCGCGGTCAATGGCGCCGCCAAGGATCGAGCCGCGATAAGGGTGCACGACATCGGCTATCAGATCGTCAAGAACGCTGAAGGCGAGGTCGGCTTTGCCGTCTATGTCGGCGGCGGCCAGGGTCGCACTCCACTCATCGCGCATAAGATCCGCGACTTCTTGCCGAAGGCCGATCTCCTCGCCTACACCAATGCAATTATGCGCATCTACAATCTCGAAGGCCGACGCGATAATAAATTCAAGGCGCGGATAAAAATCCTACTCCACGAGAAGGGCGCGGACGCCATTCGTGCCGAGGTCGAGTCCGAGTTCGCCGATCAACGGGATGAGGCACTCACCCTGCCGCAAGAAGAAATCGATCGTATCCGCGTCTATTTCGCGCCACCTGCCCTGCCCGCGCGCGCGGCCTCTTCCATCGCGCTAGCGCGGCGAAAGGATAGCGATCCCGCGTTTGCCCGTTTCGTTTCGCAAAATGTGGTGGCGCACAAGACACCGAGCTATGGGATCGTCACGATCTCCCTAAAACCCATCGGCGGCATTCCAGGCGATGCCAGTGCCGAGTCCATGGAAAAGGTCGCAGATCTCGCCGAGCGGTTTTCGCAAGACGAGGTCCGCGTTTCCCATGAACAGAATCTCGTGCTGCCGCATGTCGCGCTCACTGATCTGCCCGAGGTTTTCGATCGGCTTGCGAGCCAAGGCCTCGCGACGGCGAACACTGGCCTCGTAACTGACATCATCGCCTGCCCAGGCCTCGATTATTGCGGTCTAGCGACCGCCCGCTCGATTCCCATCGCCCAACGCATTTCGGAGCGGTTCGGCGAGGGCGCGAGGGCGCAGGAAATTGGCGAGCTCAAGATCAATATTTCGGGCTGCATCAATGCCTGCGGGCATCACCATGTCGGCCATATCGGTATTCTTGGCCTAGAGAAGGCCGGCTCCGAGGCCTATCAGATCACGCTTGGCGGTTCCGCCGACGAGACTTGCAGCGTCGGCGCGATCACCGGGCGGAGCTTCTCTTCCGACGAAATCGTCGACGCGATCGAGACAGTCGTCGGTACCTATTTGAAGTTCCGTGTTGGCTCGGCGGAGGATTTTCTCGCGGCCTACCGGCGGATCGGAATGGCGCCGTTCAAGGAGGCTCTTTATGGCCGCGAATGAGGGTGCCCTCTTCGCCGATACGGAGAGCGCCGCGCAGCTCGCCGCCAAATTTGCAGGGATGGATACGCACGCATTGATGCGCCTCGTGATCGAGGATCTATTCCCTGGCCGGATCGCGCTTGTCTCGAGTTTCGGCGCGGATTCTGCCGTGCTGCTCCATATGGTGGCACAAATCGACAAGACCACGCCGGTGTTGTTCATCGACACCCGGGTTTTGTTCGCGGAGACCGTCGCCTATCGTGACGAGCTCGTGACCCATCTGGGCCTTTCAAATGTGATCACCATCGGACCAAAGCCCGCGCTGCTTGCGGTGGAAGATCCGGAAAACTTCCTTTGGGCAAGCAATCCCGATCGCTGTTGCGAAATTCGCAAGGTCCTGCCGCTAGCGGAAGCGCTCGAAGGCTTTGACGCCTGGATCAGTGGCCGCAAACGGTTTCAGGGGCATACGCGCGGGACCTTAGCTTTGTTCGAATCCGAAGGCGGCCGCATAAAAATCAATCCGCTCGCACACTGGCCGCCCATCAAGATTCGAGACTATCTCGACGCCTTTGACTTGCCGCGCCACCCGCTTGTCGCCAAAAACTATTTTTCGATTGGGTGCATCCCATGCACCTCGCCCGTAAGGCCTGGCGAAGACCCGCGCGCAGGCCGCTGGCGGGGGAGTAGCAAAGTTGAATGCGGGCTTCATACGCTGCCGCTCTACGCCGGTCTGGACATTTGAAAATGCCGATATTCAAAGGCGATGGTTTCGCGCCGGATGACTGGCGCAATTTGGCGCAAGGAGAAGGCCTTCCGCCGGAGGGCAAGGTCATCCTGACGCTGGCGCAATGGCAAACAGCCGGCATCGATGCGCAAATCGGCAATATGCCGCTAGGCCTGCTCATTGAACCGGGGCAGGATATACGAACAATCGCGCCGGACCTTGCCCGCTTCGCGCTCGTCGCGGTCGCCTTTCCAAAATTCACCGATGGGCGCGGCTACTCGCTCGCGCACCAGCTCCGCAGCAATTTTGGTTTTGCGGGTGAATTACGGGCGACCGGCGAGGTTCTGTTCGACCAGCTGCAATTGCTTGCGCGCTGCGGCTTCGACAGCTTCGAAATAAGGGATGTTGCCACGATCCGCCTTCTCGAAGCGGGCCGAAGGCCCGGCCTCAGGATTTTCTATCAGCCGGGTTTTGGACCTGAAATTCCGGAGCGGGCAAGACGTTTGGCACGCCGCGCCGTATCTTGAAGCCCAGCGCACGATTCGCTTAAGGATATGCGCACAATCTTCGCCGCGGCAGTGTGGAGGGAGATGATCGTTCTTCCGGTTTTCCTGCGAGGCCGAGGCAGGCCCTCTCTGACCGGAAGGGGCGTTCCTCCGCCGGAGCCCAGCCTTATTCGACAATTGGCTCGAGAATATGCTGAAGCCCTGCCAAGATCGGCTGGTCCGAACCGTTCATGACCTGCCGAAGGGCGTGTTTTTCTTGTTCCCCGCCGATCTTCTCAAATTCACGAACCGCGCGAGCCGTGAAGGCGCCGATTGATAACCCATTTGCGCCGGCGGTGACCCCGACTTTGCCGGCGAACCCCGACCCCATCGATGCGACGGCGGCCTGGGCGACCTTTTCATGCGAACACGTATGAATTATTTCAGCGATTAAGCACATCACACCCTCGCTTAGCAGGCCGAACGGCGTCGGAAACGGTCGAAAAGCGGCACTCTAAAACAACTAAGCAATAGTCATGCCGCCAGCAGGACGAGCGCCGCGAAAGCCCAATCTAAAGCGCTCCGTCACGACACCCGCCAATTTAGATCATAATTCTAACGCTGTGATGACGTCAACAGAAATATCTCATGTTGCTTTGCAATATTGCGCATAATTTAAGTTTTGCAGACGCTCAATTTCTTGTGAAATTTTTTTAAAACCATTTTAACCATTCTAAACAGTGTAAACGATACGAAAAATCCCATGCTCCGGCACGACAATGATGGCGAAGCAGACAGCAAAATCAAGTTTA
>DATARJ010000050.1:0-4333 GCA_036264205.1 Methylocella sp. | reverse complement strand
CTCGGGCATTCTTCAAGCTGGGATTGCTAACCGCGAGCCCGTCATGCTTGCGCACATCCCAAATAATGCCCTGGGCACTGCTGATCAGAGTCTCGCTGTCGCTTGCCTTGCCTGAAGGGTCTCCCGGATTTTCCGAATGTTGCAAATGGGTGACGCTGTTTTTGCCGCCACCGCCGAAATCGAAATTTATACGCCAGATCGCGTTATGCGCGTGAGGCTGAAGCTCATCGCCTGGCAGATTTTGGCCAGTAGCGCCCATCCGCCCGATAATGGTGCCATCGTCGCGAAACGTGTACTCTTGGATGTAGCGATAATTGTCGGCGTCGATGGAACCCCAGAGCACGAGTTCCTGGCCGCGGCGGACCCCGCTTGAATCCTTCCACATGAGGCCGCGATCGTGAACCTCCTTGCATACATGCGAGCTAAGGAGCGCTCCGCCAACGCTCGCGGGACAGTCGTTGGCCGTCACCGTGGTCAATTGGAAATTGAAGCCGCTGAGATCGTAATACCGGGGACTTCCCGCGTGATAGGGAACAAAGACGGCATTGCATCGCTGCCCCGGCTTCATCTCAAGCTCCCTTTTGCGATGAAACAAGGGGAACTGTTTCGGAACCTTACGATGAAGGGTTCCGCGAACAAGCGTCATGTTGCACATCAGCTGCGCGGTGGCAAATCGTCACGAGCATTCTGCAAAAGAAAGCGCCCGCCGGGGAGGATCGGCGGGCGCTTCTCGCCAGCGAGGGGGCTTGAGAGCGGCCAGAGCCCGCCGACGCAACCATGGTGCGGCGATTACATTAACTCTTAACTGTGATCAAGCGTTAATAGGCGACTTAATTTAGTTATCAACCGTGATTTAGTTGCGTGACCAGCATTGACCAAGCTCAACCCCTTTTTTGACCGAACCTCGCCCATTACCAAGGTTCGACTATTGCTCCAACGCGTGGTCCACGCTTGATCCGGATTTACGAAAAGGTGCCTTGCTAAGCTTGTCCGGGGCCTACGCCGCCGCGGAGCGGCCAGCCAAGGAGCCGCGTAAAACGCTAGACCGGCCCCGTATCCGCGGTCACTCCGCCGCCTGGGGGCCCTTCGTCAAAGGCCGCCGTTCCAGAAACGCGTGCAAATAGCGCCCGGTGTAACCTTTCCGTGCCCGCAGGATGTCCTCGGGCGGACCGGCCGCGACGATCTCGCCGCCGGCGTCGCCCCCTTCGGGGCCAAGATCGATGATCCAGTCGGCCGTTTTCACGACTTCGAGATTATGTTCGATCACGATGACCGTATTGCCTTGATCGACCAGTTCCTGCAGCACTTCGAGGAGCTTGGCAACATCGTGGAAATGCAGTCCGGTGGTCGGCTCGTCCAGAATATAGAGCGTGCGGCCGGTCGAGCGCCGGGAAAGCTCCTTGGCGAGCTTGACCCGCTGCGCCTCGCCGCCCGACAAGGTGGTGGCCTGCTGGCCGACCTTGACATAGCCGAGGCCGACCCGCGCGAGAGTCGCCAATTTTTCGCGGATCGAAGGCACCGCCTTAAATAGGATGGCTGCCTCCTCGACCGTCATGCCGAGCACGCCGGCGATCGATTGGCCGCGATATTTCACTTCGAGCGTCTCGCGATCGTAGCGCTTGCCCTTGCAGACATCGCAAGTGACGTAGACGTCGGGCAAAAAGTGCATCTCGATCTTGATCACCCCGTCGCCCTGGCAGGCCTCGCAGCGTCCCCCCTTCACGTTGAAGGAGAATCGTCCAGGCTGATAACCGCGCGCCTTGGCTTCCGGCAGGGCGGCGAACCATTCCCGGATCGGCGTAAAGGATCCGGTGTAAGTCGCCGGATTCGAGCGCGGCGTGCGTCCGATTGGCGCTTGATCGATGTCGATGACCTTGTCGAGATGTTCGAGACCGTCGATTCGCGTATGCGGCGCCGGATGTTCGAGCGCGCCATTGAGCCGCCGCGCGGCGGCCTTGTAGAGCGTATCGATAATGAGGGTCGATTTGCCGCCACCGGAGACGCCGGTGACGCAGGTGAAAACGCCGAGCGGGATCGTGGCCGAGATGTTTTTGAGATTGTTGCCGTGGGCGTTGACGATGGCGAGCTTGCGGCCCGGCTCCGGCCTGCGCCGGCGCCGCGGCGACGCGACTTCAAGCGCGCCGGTGAGGTATTGGCCGGTCAGCGAATCCTTCTCCGCCATGATTTCCGCAGCGGTGCCTTGCGCCACGATCTCGCCGCCGTGAATGCCGGCGCCCGGGCCGAAATCGACGACATGATCGGCGGCAAGAATTGCGTCCTCGTCATGTTCGACGACAATAACCGTATTGCCGAGATCGCGCAGCCGCCGCAAGGTATCGAGAAGCCTTGCATTGTCGCGCTGATGAAGGCCAATCGAAGGTTCGTCCAGCACATAAAGCACGCCGGTCAGGCCCGACCCAATCTGCGAGGCGAGCCTGATGCGCTGGCTCTCGCCGCCGGACAGCGTGCCGGAGGCGCGGGAAAGAGTGAGATAGTCGAGGCCGACATCGACAAGGAACGAGAGCCTGTCGGAAATCTCTTTCAAAACGCGCTTGGCGATCTCGCGCCGTTTCGCATCGAGCTTTTGGGCCAGCGTGCCGAACCACTGTTGCGCGGCGCGCACCGAAAGCGCGGTCAATTGACTGATGTGGCAGCCCTCGATCTTGACCGCGAGCGCCTCCGGCCGCAGCCGCATGCCTTCGCAGACGCCGCAAGGCGAAGCCGTCATGTAGCGGGCGATGTCCTCGCGCGCCCATTCGCTTTCGGTCTCGCGAAAACGTCGTTCGAGATTGCCGATGACGCCCTCGAAGGGTTTTACGACATCGTAAGAGCGCAAGCCGTCGTCATAGGTGAACCGCACGGCCTCCTCGCCCGAGCCATAAAGGATCACATCACGGGCTTGTTCCGGCAGCGTCTCGAACCGCGTATCGAGGCGGAACTTGAAATGCTTGGCGAGCGCTTCGAGGGTTTGCAGATAATAGGGCGAGCTGGAGCGGGCCCAGGGAGCTATCGCACCTCTGCGCAGGGTGAGCTTCGGATCGGGGACAATCAGCTCGGGATCGACGGTTTGCTCGATCCCGAGGCCGCCGCAATGCGGGCAGGCGCCGAACGGATTGTTGAAGGAGAACAGGCGCGGCTCGATTTCGGGGATGGTGAAACCGGACGCCGGGCAGGCGAATTTAGACGAAAAGACAATCCGCTTAGGAGCGCCGTTTTCGTCCCGCTCATCGGCATATTCGGCGATCGCTATGCCGTCGGCGAGTTCGAGCGCGGTCTCAAAGCTTTCCGATAATCGCGCCTCGACCCCGGGGCGCACCGCGATCCGGTCGACCACCACATCGATGTCGTGCTTGAGCTTTTTGTCGAGCTGCGGCGCGTCGGCGATTTCGTAAAATTCCCCGTCGATCTTCAGGCGCTGAAAGCCGCGCTTCATGAACTCGCCAATTTCCTTGCGATATTCGCCCTTGCGGCCTCGAATGACCGGCGCGATCAGATAGAGCCGCGTGCGCTCGGGCAGCGCCATCACGCGATCGACCATCTGGCTCACCGTCTGGCTCTCGATCGGAAGCCCCGTCGCCGGCGAATAGGCAATCCCGATGCGGGCGAAGAGCAGCCGCATGTAATCGTAAATCTCCGTGACGGTGCCGACCGTCGAGCGCGGGTTTTTCGAGGTCGTCTTCTGCTCAATGGAAATCGCCGGCGACAGGCCGTCGATCTGATCGACATCGGGCTTTTGCATCATTTCCAAAAATTGGCGTGCGTAGGCCGAAAGCGATTCGACATAGCGGCGCTGGCCTTCGGCATAGATCGTGTCGAAGGCCAGGGAGGATTTGCCCGAGCCGGAAAGGCCGGTGAACACGACGAGCTTGTCGCGTGGAAGGGTCAGATCGATGTTTTTCAGATTGTGCTCGCGCGCCCCGCGGATTCTTATCACGCGGCCGTCGAAAGGCTTGTCCGTGGGTTCCTTCATCGATCTCATCTGACTGCGGCTATCCACGGCGTTGGGAAACCGGTTCGACGGGGCAAATACCTTTCCCCAATGTAGCGGGCCTGGGAGCGTTCGCCATAAAATTTCGGCCAAACCCTAGCGTTGCGCCCATGTTTTCCTGGGCCAACCGGGAAAGGACTCCCTTCCCTCATCCTGAGGAGCCACGAAGTGGGCGTCTCGAAGGATGCGCCGCGCGGCCCACACGCTGGTTTACGGGTTCCTCGTCCTTCGAGACGCGAGCTTTGCTCGCTCCTCAGGATGAGGAACCCGTTCACCGACTGCCCTGCATGTTCTCCCGAGCCAGATTGCGTAAGCTGGTCCGTCGCATTATGCTGGGCGCGGTGA
>DATARJ010000035.1:0-5098 GCA_036264205.1 Methylocella sp. | reverse complement strand
ACCGTCATATGCCAGGTGCCGTCCTGCTCCGTGAAGTAGCTGGCGCCCCAGTAAATCGCGATACCGTAGACCATAATCCAGCTGATCAGGTTGAAGATACGGCGCATTTCCTCGCGCGGTGGGACGTTCGCGAGGTCCGTGTCGCGGGTCTTCCACATCCAGCCGACCAAGGCGAGGAAGGAGATCAATTCGACCGGCTCCTCGATGTAGAGGATGGTCATCCAGTAGGTGGTGAATTCGGGAGCAAACGAATCGAGCCCCGCGAATTGGCCGAAAACCTGCTCGTAGATACGAACGCCGACATAGAAGACGTTGATGGCGATCGTCCCGAGAATCAACGGGATCCCGTTGAAAAGGGGCGCCTCGGCGGCGGCCGCGGCCTCGCCGGTGCGCGCAGTTCCTGTTACTAAGCTCATGTCACTTGCCTCTTTGCTGTTGAGGATTAAGACCGGATTGTGGCGTGACCACACGGGCCGCCCGACAAATCGGGCTCGGCGCCAATGCGATCGACGGCGCCAAAAACCGGTCTATCTCCGGTTCCATTTTTAGAGCTGCCAACGGGAAGGAACAATATACCAGCGGGGGGGCTAATTGCCAACCTGTATGGGTGGGTATGACCCACCTCTATAGGCGGGAAAAGAACGGATCTCCCTCCAGGCCCTTCGGCGGGGCCGCCGATACTACCCGCAAGAGCGTAATGGCGAGACTAATCATAAGTTCAAACGATTATTTGTGGGAAGCCGTCATAAAACATGCTTAAGTACCAGAGTAATTTACGGTATATAGAAAATACTGTGTTTGCTATCGTGCATCGGCCTATATTTTTCAGTTTGGTCTGAGGTCGCGGAAATTAAGACCGGGCCAAGGGCACGGGCGGGAGGTTCGCTAAGCGGCCTGTAACGCTGACCGGCGTCTTCGGGAATCGAAGCGGATCGCGGGCGCCGAGGCATGGCGCTCACGCAAACCTTAGAATATTATCGGCCGGAAATCGGTCAGAACCTATCCCATGCGGCTGCGATCGAAGATCAGTTCGACACCGGACGGCCCCGGCGAAAGACAATGGCCGAAGGCTGGCGCGCTTGGGCGTGGAACTTTGTGGGCCTTCGCGGCCGCGCAAATCAGCCTTCACGCTAGGGCGTGCCTGGGCCTCGCCATCTTTTTCTGCGCGGCCGGGGTTGCGCTTGCGACCGCGGGCGGCTCGCGAGCAGCAGACGGGCTTTGCCCGGCGGAGGGCAGCGCTAGCGGCCGGGTCGTCTCGGTCGACGAGCGGCTCGAATTGACTCTCGAAAATGGCATCCGGCTCAAAATCGCCGGAATCGATCCGCCGCGCCCGACGCCGGGCGATCCCGATCTCGACTTCCGCGCGCAGGAACGGCTCGCGCAATGGCTCGTTGGCCAGGACATACGATTCCGCCCGCTCGAACCGGGCCCGGATCGCTGGGGACGCGTCGTTGCCTTCGTCTTCGCTGTCGCGCCGGAGTCTACCAATAATGGGCCGCGACCGGCGCACTTGCCGGTCGGCGAGGCGCTCATCGATGCCGGCTTCGCGCGCTATGAATCAAGCGCGGCGGCGCGCCCTTGCCGGAGCGCGCTCCTCGCCGCGGAGGCCGGTGCGCGAGCTTCCGGGCTTGGCCTTTGGACCGATCCGTATTATGCGATCATCGCCACGGCCGATCGCCTGTCCTTCGCCGAGAAGGCGGGCTCATCCGTTATTGTCGAAGGCCGGATTACCGGGATCGCCAGCCGGAGGCCGCGCATAACCCTCTACTTTGGTCCACGCCAGGGCGGGGATTTTTCGGTCACGATCTTGCCACGCAACAGCAAAACATTCGACGCAGCTTATTCAAGTCTGGCGGGCTTGACCGGCCAAACCGTCCGCGTGCGAGGACTTCTCGATACCCGCTTCGGACCCCAAATCGAGATCTCGGACCCGGACGAGGTGGAGGCGGCCGGGCAAGAGCAAGACGCGGCCGACCCCCGCCCCCCGGCAGCGAGATAAGGCGCCAGCGCCAATGGGGCCTTCCGCCAACATTGCCGGTTCGAGGCGAACGAAAAACAGGTCCGGGCCAGGCGCGCGAATGGCGGCTGCGGCGGGCATCGCGCTTCTTCTTTCCGCCTGCGCCGCGATGGAGCCGCAAGACAGCACGCCGTTCAACGTGGCGGCACCTGTGCCGCCGCCCCGCGCGCCTGCCGTCGACACGAAAACATCGGCGGAACACCGGCGCATGATCGCCTTGTTCGACGGCGAGTACAGATATCCGCCAGCCGAAGCCTACCTTAACGAAATTCTGGTCAAGCTTGCCAACGCGGACGAGCGCGGCGACGAACCTTATAAGGTGACGATCCTGAATTCACCGATCGTGAATGCCTTCGCGCTGCCGCCCGGCGAGCTCTATGTGACGCGGGGCCTCTTGGCGCTCGCCAACGATGCCTCGGAAGTCGCGGCCGTGATGGCGCATGAGATCGCCCACATCACCGCCAAACACGCCACGCAGCGCGAGGAAGAACAAAAACGCGCCGCGGTGATCAGCGAGGCCGCGAGCGTGATCCAAAGCAAGCAGAAGAGCCAAGAGGTGGAGGCCCTGGCGCAACGCACGATCGCGAGCTTTTCCCGCCAGCAGGAACTCGAAGCCGATCAGATCGGCATCAGGGTAGCCGCAAAGGCGGGCTTCGACCCCTATGGCGCGGTCCGCTTCCTTAATGCGCTCGGGCGCTCGGCGGCGCTGCGCAGCTCGCTCTTAGGTCGCTATGCGAGCGCCGGCACGCCAGATCTGTTGGCGACGCATCCCTCCACCCCGGAGCGGGTCGCGCAAGCGATCAACGCCGCGCGCCAGATCGGCGCCCCGGGCATCGGCACGACCGGCCGGGCGCCCTATCTCGCCGCGATCGACGGCATGACCTTTGGCGACGATCCCGCTGAAGGGGCGATCCGCGGCCGCAAGTTCGTGCACGGGCGGCTCGGTTTTGCCTTTCTCGCTCCCGAAAGGTTCGTTCTCGAAAACGCGTCCCAGGCCCTTCTCGGCATCAAGGCCAGCGGGGCCGAAGCCTTGCGCGTCGATAGCGTCAATGTGCCATCGGCAATGCCGCTTGCGGCCTATATGGCCACCGGCTGGATCGACGGCCTGATCGACAGTTCGATCGAAACGGCTGAAGTCAACGCCATGCCGGCGGCGATCGCCACCGCAAGCGCCGGCGAATGGAAATTCCGTCTCGCGGTGATCCGGTTCGAACCAGATCGCGTGTACCGGCTGATTTTCGCGACGCGTGTGTTGACAGAGGAGGCCAAGCAACGCTTCCAGAAGTCGATCGATTCCTTTCATCATGTCTCGCCGGACGAGGTCAAAGCCGTGCGGCCTTTACGCCTCGCAATCGCCGTGGCCGAGGCCGGCGAAACCGCCGGGACGCTCGCCGCGCGGATGGCCGTTCCAGACCGTGCGCTCGACTATTTCCTGCTCATCAACGAGCTCGCCCGCGGCGAGCCATTGCAGCGCGGGGAGAGATACAAGATTGTTGTCGAGTAGATGCCCTTGGCCCGCTCTCCGCGGAGGATACGTTGATATGGTTCTGTGGCGCGATTTCGGCCGCGGACTGATGTTTCGTTTGCCGGCGCTATGTGTTACGCTGGGCTTGAGCGCAGGCGCACGGTAGTTCCTGCGATCCCGCGGCGGCCCAAAACTGTCCATTTGGGTGGGTGCTGCTACAGCGCCGCAGTGAACCCGCTAACTAGAACCATGCCCGTTGGGAGGGAGCAAAAAATGACGAGATTACTGACGTCCGCATTAACGTTGTGCGGCATACTTCTCGGCCTGGCTGCGGTACCCGCCAAGGCTGCCACGCTCGATGTGACATGTCCGGGCACGGAGACGAGTACCTTTTCACCGGGATTGCTGCTCACGCCGCAGACGGTGACCAGTTCTCTTAAATTCGTATTCGGGCCGTGCCAGTCGTCGGACCCGACCCTCAAGTCAGGAACGTTTGCTGGAACCTTCACGAGCACGGTGGCGTGCCAGTCCATTAACAATTCCTTTGGCACTGGTTTCCCCACCCCCATCGTTTGGAACAACGGTCGTACCAGCACCTTCACCTTCACCTTTGTTACTTCGAACTCTCTTTTGGGAGAGACAGTGACAGTTGCTACGGGTGTCGTCACGGATGGTGAGTTCAAGGGCGATACGGCGACGGCGATCCTCACTTTCGCCACCCTGAACCTCCTCGGCTGTCTCGCCCCTCCAGGCGTCACCAGCCGCTCGGGTGCCGTGGTTTTGTCATTCGTCCGACCTTAGCTGTACGCAAAAGCTAGTGACGGCAGGAAGGAGTACAATTAGGCCTGTGCGGCAAGGCCAAGCACTTCATCTCTCGGCTGGACCGGAACCGGAATTTCCGAGATAGCCGCCGGTTCAGCATCCTTCTTCCTTTCCGCTCGCTTGACAAGGCGGAACCGGCGCACGGTTTGCTCGCCGGATGGGCTGTGGGTTTGTCGGGCGGCACGTGGCTCGCCTGGTTGAACGGTTTCAAGCCGCTGCACACGCTCTATTTCGGCTCCGCCAGCGTCACCCCGAGGAATTGATGCAATTGGTCGCGATCAAGGTTTTGTGCCGGAACGCGCATGTCGAAAAGGTCGAAGCGGGTCCAAAAGGGGTCATCGTTGCGTTTCGCGACAACTCCTTCGCCAACCCGCAAGGTCTTGTGCGCTATGTCGCGGAACAAGGCCAGCAAGCCAAGGTGCGGCCAGACATGAAAATCGTGTTTGTCCGCGATTTCGAGACGAAAGCCGCCAGGTTGGACGGCACGCGGCAAATTTTGCGCACGCTCGCGGCGATCGCGGCGAAAAAGGCGGCGTAATCGGCCCCTGGTGCGCCGAGCAAGATTCGCAAAAACAGGATGCTGGCCATCTCGACTGGTTTCAGCGGAGATACGCCAGAACGCTGTTGCGATTTGTTGTTCTGGAATGCCCGCATTTTAGTCGAACTCAACGCCGATTTGCGTGGCTTTCCGCCAAGTCACGCGGCAATTGCGGAAGAATGATGGGTGGCCACGCACGAGATCAAATGTATCGGGAATTCCAATTGGACTTTCCACTTTGAGGCAGGCGCCCCGG
>DATARJ010000023.1:0-3029 GCA_036264205.1 Methylocella sp. | reverse complement strand
AACAAAGGTGAGCAATATCGCTCATTTATTTTCCATGCGAACCAATGGCTTGTCCTTAAAGCCGTGCGACAGGCACCTATTGTGTCGGGTTAACCACAGTCGCCGCGCTGCGCGTGGAAATTTTTTGGCAGCCTTGCCCGGCGATGGGAAACCATTTTCACGCCCTTTTGGCGCGCTCGATGGATCCGCGCGAAATCAGATGGTTAAGTTGCCTGCTGGACAGTGTGCGCTTGTATTTTGGAAAGGGATAACGTCACTTATCATTTAAATGACAGTCACGGATTCATTACACGGCGCTTGCGGACCGGCTCGCCTATGCTAATGTCTTCCTCCTGTCTGGAACCAGCTTGCTCCGGAGTTCGCGACGAATCTCATAGAAGCTTTCCGCATAGTTCGTGCGTCTGGCGTGTAAAAGGCAGGTGTGGCGCTGTGTAAAAGCACGGTTCTGCAATGTGTCGAAGGGGTATATACTCTGCTTAGACTTTCCACAGATGCCGGTTTGTTCGTCTCGACTGTGCCCGTTCGGAACTTGATGCTTTCTTTTGGTTTGACCTAAACAAGCTCCGCGGGCTCGAATGCGGAGCTGAGGGGGAGTTGCGACCGTGATGGCTTTTGTTCGATATCCGCCTGTTCAGCTTCCCCAGACGGCCGCAAGGGTCCTGGCCGAGCGCCTTCGAAAGGGTCGTTCGGCTTCGGCGCGGCGTCGCCGGCGCACGAGCGATTAGTCTTCGCGCGGCCATCGCGTTTTCACGCTCATCATCACATCTTTGGCGCCGGCATTTGAACGGCCGCCGCTGCCTTGCCTCGATTCCTAGGGAAGAAGACCGATGCCGGATTTGCGCAGACAAATTTCCGATCCAAGGGACTCTGGCGAAACGGCCTCATCGCGCGGCGGCGCCGACAAGGGCGAAGCGTGGACGCGAATCCGCCGCCGGCTGCGCGCGGAACTCGGGGAAGAAGTTTTCTCGTCCTGGTTCGGGTGCCTCGAACTCGATGCGTTTTCGGGCCAGGACGTCTACCTCTCGGTACCGACAAAATTTTTGAAGAGCTGGATTCAATCGCACTATGTGGACAGGATTCTTCCGACGTTGGCCAGCGAATTTCCCGCGATCAAGCGGGTGTCGATCAATGTTCGTTCCTCTATACGGCCAGCTACCGCCTGTTCCACCAGTGGCCTTCCCGATTTTGTTGCGGGCGCCGGCACGGATGTCGAGCCAAGAGGCCGGGACATAACACCATTTACGCCCTCGCTGCCGATGGCGCCTTCCGGTGCGATAACGTCATCCTCGAGAAGACCGGCTTTGGCGGAGTCGTGCGAGGGCGATGCGCCCACTGGCTCGCCGTTGGACCGGCGCCTGATTTTCGCGAATTTCCTCGTCGGCGGGTCCAATCAGCTCGCGGCAGCGGAGGCGCAAAGGATCGCCGCCGCGGGGCCAGCGGACCCGCTGCACTACAATCCGCTCTATCTCCATGCCTCGGTCGGATTGGGGAAGACCCATCTTCTCCAAGCCGTCGCGCATGCCGCCGCCGGGGCCAAGCGGCGGGTCATCTATCTCACGGCGGAGCGATTCATGTATGGTTTCGTCTCCGCCCTCAAGGCACAGACAGCGATCGCTTTCAAGGAAAGGCTTCGGGCGATCGATGTCCTCGTGATTGACGACATCCAATTTCTTCAGGGCAAGTCGATCCAGCAGGAGTTCTGTCATACGCTCAATGCCTTGATCGATTCCCGCCGGCAGATCGTGATCGCGGCCGATCGACCGCCGGGCGATCTCGAAAGTCTCGAAGAAAGAGTCCGGTCGCGTTTGGCCGGCGGCCTCTGCATCGAAATCGGCGGGCTCGACGAAGCGCTGCGGGTCAAAATTCTCGAAGCACGCATAGCCACAGCCAAGCTGGTGCATCCAACTTTCGAGGTTCCGGCCGCGGTCGTTGCCTACGTCGCGCACCTCATTGGGACGAATGGCCGCGATCTGGATGGCGCCGTCAACCGGCTGCTCGCGCATGCGTCATTAAGTGGCGCGCCGCTAAGAATGGAAACCGCCGAGGTCGCCATTCGCGATCTGGTGCGGACTCCGGACCCGAAAAAGGTCAAGATCGAGGACATCCAGAAACTGGTTGCAAGCCATTTCCAAGTAAGCCGCGCCGATATTCTGTCCGCGCGGCGAACCGCGAGTGTGGTGCGCCCGCGCCAGATCGCGATGTATCTGTCTAAGCTCTTGACGCCCCGTTCGCTTCCCGAAATTGGCCGGCGGTTCGGCGGCCGGGACCATACGACCGTCCTCCATGCCGTGCGAAAGATCACCGGCCTCGTGGCCGCGGACGGGTCATTGTCGGAGGAGATCGAGCTCTTGAAGCATATGCTTTTGGAGTGAGCCGCCCTGACGAATTCGATCCAGCCGCGCGACCGGATAGTCTCGGCCATGGAGCAAGCGGCGATTCGCATCATCGGCGTCGATCCTGGCCTGCGGAACATGGGTTGGGGCATCATCGAAGCTCTGGACTCGAGGCTCGCCTATGTGGCGAGCGGCAGCGTTCATTCCAACCCTCAAATGCCGCTCGCAGCACGCCTCCGCGAGCTGCACGAGGGTCTGGCCGGCGTCATTTCCGAATATGCGCCCATGGAAGCGGCCGTCGAGGAAACCTTTGTCAATCGCGACCCTCAATCGGCCCTAAAGCTCGGGCAAGCGCGGGGCATCGCGCTCGTTGTGCCAGCACTCGCGGGCCTTCCCGTCGCGGAATATGCTGCCAATCTCATCAAGAAAACCGTGGTCGGAACCGGCCATGCCGAAAAAGTCCAGATTGCGATGATGGTGAAAGTCCTTCTGCCCGGAAGCGATGCGCAAGGCACGGATGAGGCCGACGCTCTCGCCGTGGCGATTACCCATGCGCGGGTCCGGTTTTGGGCGCGCAATCCCGAATCCGCCGCCGGACCTTAGCGACAAACACAAACCGGGATGAAAAGGTCATTTGATAAGTGTTGGTTGACCGCCAACCGCTCGCCATCGCCGCGGTGTCCCGCAAAATAAAGC
>DATARJ010000013.1:0-2351 GCA_036264205.1 Methylocella sp. | reverse complement strand
GCCATGCGATCGTCTCGGTCAGCGCGCAGGGCGAGCACGCGTTCGATACGCGTGAGTCTTTTCTTGTCGCCACGACAGCTGCCGATGCCTGGCATTTGTCCGGCGAGCTCGCCAACCTGATCGACGAATTGATCATCGAGGATGTGGCTTGGGAAAGGCTCGATCCGCTCGTTCTGTCCGAGTTCGATCGCTACTGGCGGATCACGCTCGATTTCCTCAATATCGCGATCGAGCAATGGCCGAAGATTCTCGCCGAACGCAAGTTGGTGGACGAAGCGCGGCGCCAGGTTGCACTGATCGAGGCGCAAAGCCGCCGCCTGCAAGATGGCACGCTAAGCGGTCCGGTCATTGCGATCGGCTCGACGGGCACCAATCGCGCGACCGCGCGCCTGCTCGCGGCCATCGCGCGGGCGCCGCAGGGCGCGGTCGTGCTGCCTGGCCTCGATCTCGATCTCGACGATCGTGCATGGGCGATGATCGCGGGCGATCCCGGCCAAAATATCGAGGCCTCGTTCACGCATCCGCAGGCCGCGCTCTCCCGCCTTCTCGGCCTTCTCCAGGTCAAGCGCGAAGACGTTGTCAGTCTCGGCGAGGTCGCGCAAAGCCTCGCCGCGCGGAGTACGTTTGTATCCGAAGCCTTGCGTCCGGCGGAATCGACCCACGAGTGGATCGATTACCGCACACGGGTGGACGCCGTCTTGCTCGATGCCGCGCTGCAAGGCGTCAGTTTGATCGAGGCCGCCGACGAGCGCGAGGAAGCGCTGGCGCTTGCGATCGCCATGCGGCACGTTTTGGAGACGCCTTGCGAGACGGCGGCGCTCGTGACTCCGGATCGCAACCTCGCGCGCCGAGTGCGCACGGAATTGCTGCGCTGGGGCGTCGATGCCGAGGACTCCGCCGGCGAACCCCTCAGCACGAGCCCTATAGGCGCCCTGGCGCGGCTCGCACTCGCCTGCGCCGCGAGCAAGATGGCGGCGCCGGATCTCGCCGCGCTCTTGACGCATCCGCTGCTGCGGCTGGGGCTCTCCCGCGAAGATGTTGCCCGGCGTGCCGCGCTTCTCGAAATCGGCGTGCTGCGCTCAGCCAGCGCCGCTGGAAGCCTTTCCGAGCGCATTGCTGGCGAACCGTCCGCCTTGATCGTCGCGGCGCGCGACGAAGCGGACGACCCGTACGCGCATCCGGCCAAGAAGCGGATATCCGCCGAAGAGTGGGCGAGCCTCGAAGATTTGCTGTTCCGCCTGGCTGCCCAATTCGCGCCGCTCTTGAACTTGGGCGGCAAACTCGCCTTGGACCGGTGGGTTGCGGCGCATCGCGACACGATCGAGGCGATCGCTGGCTCCGAGGACGATGACCCTGACCGCGAGGACCGGGCGGCACTCGCCGCTCTATTCGATGAGCTTATGCAAGGCACCCCAGACCATATAACCTTCGGCGTCGAATCCTACGGGCTTTTTTTTGCGGCAGTCGCGCGCGAAATCATCCTCCGCGGGGCGGCGCAGGCGCATCCGCGACTCCAAATCCTCGGGCTTCTCGAGGCGCGCCTCGTCGACGCCGATGTCATGTTGCTTGGCGGCCTCGACGAGACGGTTTGGCCGCCTCAGGCACGCACCGACGCTTTTCTCAACCGTCCCATGCGGGCCGAACTGGGCCTGACGCCTCCGGAGCGCAAACTCGGCCAGACGGCACACGATTTCGCGCAAGCCATGGGCAAAGGCAAAGTGATTTTGAGCCGCGCCCGCAAACGCGACGGCGCGCCCGTGGTGGCGTCGCGGTTCCTTCAACGCATGGCAGCGCTGGCTGGTGATGAGGCATGGAAGAAATGCCGGGGACGCGGAGACTTTTATCTGGACCTTGCGCGGGCGATTGACCACCCGGCCCCGGTCACACCGCCAATCGAAAGACCGCGGCCGAGGCCGCCGGTAGACCTGCGGCCAACCCGACTTAGCGTCACCCAGATCGAGACGCTGCGACGCGACCCCTACGTCCTCTACGCCGAGAAAATTCTGCGTGTAAAGGAGCTCGATCCCCTCGGCGGTGCCTTGGGCGCGGGCGAATTCGGCAGCGCGATCCACGCGGCACTGGAGCGTTTTGTCGATATCCACCCAGTTGGATTCCTGCCGCTAGGAGCGCGCGAAAAACTTCGCGCGCTTCTGCGCGAAGAGCTCGCCGCCCAACTGCAAGACGAGGATTTCGCGGCGCTAAGGTGGCCACGTCTTGAAAAAACAATCGATTTCTATCTCGGATTCGAAGCAAGACGCCGCGATAAAATCAGGCTGATCAAACCCGAGTGCGAGGGCAAACTCGACATCCCGCTTGCTGATGGTTCCATCTTCACGCTCACCGCCCGCGCG
>DATARJ010000383.1:0-4093 GCA_036264205.1 Methylocella sp. | reverse complement strand
TCTGCCGGTGAAACCTCCCCGCGAGTTGGGTGCTTCCAGCGCAGCAAGGCCTCAAAGCCCACGACATTGCCAGTGCGGATGTTTTTCTCTGGTTGGTAAGCGAGCCGCAACTCTCCACGGGAGATCGCATTGCGCAGGTCGTGTTCCAGAAGGCGGCGTTCGTGGAGTTCTGCGCCCATCGATGCGTCGAAGTAGCGATAGGCCCCCCTGCCTTCATTTTTGGCACGGTAAAGCGCGGTATCGGCGTGAGAGAGCAGGGCATGCCGATCAGTCGCATCATCGGGACAGATGGAAATCCCAATGGAGACCGCGATAGGCCCATCGATTTCTATGTTCTCGCCCGCGCTTTGCAGGGATTCCCGAATAATGTCGGCGATGCGGCCGGCGGTGGTGGGAAGGGAAAGGCCTGGCGCTATGATGGCAAACTCGTCGCCGCCCAGTCTCGCCAACATTTGGTTTTCATTCAACACTCCACAAATGCGTTGTGCGACGGATTGAAGCGCCCGGTCGCCCGCCGCGTGTCCAAATAAATCATTAACCTCCTTGAACCGGTCGAGGTCGAGGCAAAGGACGGCGAGCCGCGACCCCGCCAACAACGCCGCTTCAATCTCTTGATCCAACTTCTTGTTGAAGCTGCCGCGATTGGGAAGTCCGGTGAGCGCGTCATAATGGGCCAGAAAGCGGATATGCTTTTCTGCCTCCTTGCGCGCACGAAGATCACGAACCGCGACAGCGCGATGCGGCGTTCCGCCGAAATCGATGGATCGCTGGATGAGTTCGACCGGTATTTTCGAGCCATCGACGTGAACTAAGGTGCCCTCGATAAACCGGTTCGGGTGATCGAAGAACGTCAGGCCGATATCCACGTCGGCAAAATATTGTTCAAGTTTCGCACCAACCACACTATCCGCGGAGCAGCCGATGAGGGCTGCAAAATTGTCGTTGACAGTAACAATGGTGGCGCCTTCGCAAACCAACAGCCCCTCGAAAGTGGCGTTGGCAGCACCGCGCATTAGGTCGGTCTCAAGCTCGCGCCGGCGAGCGCGCATCTCGATCGCGACGCCCCCAAGCGCGAGAACGACGATGACGAAGCTTGCGAATGCCACCGCAATCGCGAGCAAACCCGGCGGTAACGCTGTTCCGGAGAGTTCAATCGCCGGATCGAAGATGATCTTGGCCGCGCCCATCGCGGTGAAGTGGTGACTGCAGATCGCCGCAGTTAACAATAACGCGCCCAGGATTTTCCATTTCACATTGTCTTCGCGCAATCCGACCGGCAGCGCGGCGGCGCCAATGAGCCCACCAAGTGCAATTGACGCCGCCACTAAGATCGGATTCCAAACGATCCGCCCCGGGATTTCGAACGCCGCCATTCCAGTATAGTGCATCGCCGCAATGCCGCCGCCGACCATGGCGCCGCCAAGCCAGGCGCCCGCACCCGCAACCGACTCCACGGCAACGGCCAAACCCGCTCCGGTCAGCAAGATTGCGGCAACCAGCGAGAGCGCGGTGAGTGTGATGTTGTAGGCGGTCGGAACTCCGGGAGAAAATGCCAACATCGCAATGAAATGCGTGGCCCAGACTCCAAAGCCAGTCGAAATCGCGGAAACAGCGAGCCAGGCCCGCCGCATATGGGCGCTGGACCTGCGCACATGGTGGAGCAGGCTGATGGCCGTATACGAGGCCAACGCGCATATAACGGCCGCCAAGCCGACGAGCCGCAAGTCATGTTGGTAGGCAATACAAGTAAAAACCGCGTACATGTGATCCTCACTGCAGGTGAAAGCCGGCCACCCAAGGGCCTTCTGATCCTACGCAAGGGTCCTAAAAGACGCGGTAGATGGACCTCGCGACTTTGAATCTAAGTTTAATAAAAGCGCTTTGGGGGATTCGAATAGGCGCAAACCGGTTGCGCTTGCCCTCGCTTCTCGCTTGCTCCATCGAACGCGAGCTCCGCTCTGATTCCGGGCGGAGCGAAGCGCCGCTTTCCGCTATCGCTGAAATTCACCGTGGGACACAACCTATCCTTCAGCCTATTTCCACGGCTGGACAAAATGCTTTATCTTGCATTCGAAACCTTCGTCTTGGAGCCCCGCCATGCCACATCCGCGTGCGAACGGCATTCCGCCCAAAAATTCGCCGCGAGCGGAACGCTACGCAGCCGGCCGGGAGCTGCGCAAACAGGTGGCGCGCGAAACCCATGCTGAGTGCCCGCCCGCATCCGGCCGCGACCCGGTCGCCATTCTCGCCCGGACCGACGGTTCGCGCATTCAGGAACTGTTGCCGATCCGGTACCAGCGCATGCTGCTATCGCCCTTCACCTTCCTGCGCGGCGCCGCCGCGGTGATGGCGCATGATTTGGCTTCCTCGCCGCAAACCGGTGTCCATGTACAGGCCTGCGGCGACTGCCATTTGCTGAATTTTGGGGCCTTCAGCTCGCCGGAAGAACGTGTCCTCTTCGACATCAACGATTTCGACGAGACACTGCCCGGCGTCGATTTCACGGCGGACCTGAAGCGGCTTGCGGCCAGCGTGGCGGTGGCCGCGCTCGACGCCAACATGCCGGACAAAAAGGCGCGCGGTCTTGCCCAAGCCACGGTGAAATCCTATCGCGAATTCACCCTTGAACTTGCCGCGAAGACGCCGCTGGAAGTCTGGTACACCCGGATGGACTTCGACCGTGAGGTCAAGCGGATTGCCGACGACAAACTGCGCGAAAGAATTTTCTCCATTTTGGTGAAGGCAAAAAAAGAATTGGCGGCCGACGATAATTTCCCGCATCTCGCGACGACGAAAGCCGGCGTCGCTCATATTGAGGACCGTCCGCCCTCGATCTATCATTTCGACACCGAGGCAACGAAGAGCTACAAGATTCACGCGCATTCCGCGTTTGCCAACTACGAAGGCTCCCTCCTTCCTGAACAGCGCCTGCTGGTGGAGCGCTACACGCTCTCTGATGTCGCCTTCAAGGTCGTCGGCGTCGGCAGCGTCGGCACATTCTGCGCGATCGGGCTTTTCATGACGGCCGATGGAGCGCCATTGTTTCTGCAAGTCAAGCAGGCGCTGGCATCGGTTCTCGAAAAAATCGCCGCGCCCCCGCCAGGCCTGGTCCACCAAGGATGCCGCGTCGTCGAGGGGCAGCGCGCGATGCAGGCCGCGAGCGATATTTTTTTGGGCGTTACCGAAGACCCAAGCACCAACCGGCAGTTTTACGTTCGTCAACTCAAGAACCGCCGCCTCGGTTCGATCGGCGAGGTCATCGAAGGCGCAGCGCTCGAGGCCTACGCGAACCTTTGCGGCAGGACTCTTGCCCGGGCCCACGCGCGCTGCGGCGACCCTGCCTTGCTCGCCGGCTATATGGGAAAATCGGAAGTGCTCGATGACGCGCTTGCTTTATTCGCGATGGCCTATGCCGCGCTAACAAAGCATGACCATGCCCAGCTGAAGGCCGCGACCGGCACAAAGGCGGGCCTTGCGAGCACGTGATTTCATCCGTGCGGCCACTCGCTATGCCGCAAGGGATTTACGCCAGGACCTTGCCGCTGGGGTGGCGCTCGCCGCCGTCGCCATTTCCTCGCAACTGGGGACAGCGCACCTTGCCGGCTTGCTGCCCACCGCAGGTTTGATCGCTTTCGCGGGCGGGGCGATCGGGTTTGCCGCATTCGGGGCCAATCGTGGCCTGCGCCGAATCGGCGCGCGGAGGGGAAGCTTTCGAGCGTTTGGGAATCGCATGCCGTGCATCGGGACCATTTCTTTCACAGCGTGGACGAAGCGGTTAGGGTGCTCGCGAAAAAGACGAATGAGTTTCCGGAAGATAAGGAGTAGAAGCCGAGTTGGAGGGAGAACCACGCGGGGCTGGCGGCGGCTTGGCGTGACGGCCGGCCGCAATCCACGGACGCTTGAAGGAGATTGTTTTCATGAGTTTATTCCCGAAATTTCGCGGCGTCGAACCCTTCGTGGCTGACGCGCGGCCGCGGCGGAGCGATGCGCGCGTCGCTTTGATGTTCGCTTGCGCGCTGGCCTTGGGCGCCGGCGGAAGTTTCGGACCCATCCCATGCCCGGCCTTCGCGAGGGGACCTGATTCCCTAGCCGA
>DATARJ010000359.1:0-4077 GCA_036264205.1 Methylocella sp. | reverse complement strand
CGACGATGCATTGGCGAGCTTCCGATATTTATAAGGCGGATGTCTATGACAATTCCGAAAATAAGATTGGCGTCGTCACCGATCTCATCATGGACAATAGCGGGAACGTCACGACCGCAATCGTTGGCGTCGGCGGTGTGCTCGGCGCTGGCAAGAAAGAGGTGGCCGTTCCATTCAAGGACCTTAAAGTTACCTCGCGCGACGGCAAGGATTGGCTGGTTCTGAATCAGACCAAAGAGGACCTCAAGGCGGCCCCGGCCTACGATAAGAAAACCGACAACCCAATGTGAAAGTAACAGCCCGAAATCCGGCCGCTTACGCCAAGGCAACGGTGGAACCACTTCCGCTCCTTGACAGTTAGGGCGCAAGGTGGCGGCCCAACGTTGCCGCGGCTTTGCAACCAAAGGAGTTTGCAATGGATTGGAATCGCATTGAAGGGAACTGGAAACAGTTCAAAGGCAAGATCAAGGAGCAGTGGGGTCATCTTACGGATGATGATCTCGACAAGATTGCCGGCAAGCGCGAACAGCTTGAGGGCAAGATTCAGGAACGTGCCGGCATCACCAAAGACGCGGCGCGCAAGTCTGTCGACGATTGGCTGAACCGGCAGTGATCGAGACTTGACGAACCCAGCGCACGCCTCGGATGCGCGACGACGAAGGCTGCATCGGCTAGCCCCTCGCCCGATGCGGCCTTCGGGGGCTGGCTCGGATTCAAAATGGTGTTACGACCCCGGCCCGAGTGTTCCGCTGGGACCAAGAAGCCGCGGCAATGCGCAAGCACCGTGGTCCGTCAGATTCCATTCGTGAAACCGTTCCGCGGGAAACTTTGCGTTCGCGCCGCGATTATAAGCGGCGGGAGACAGTGGACAGTGCTGACGGAGACAAGGAATGCTTTCCATCCTTCTAATTGTCCTTCTCATCTTGCTGCTCACTGGCGAAGCATCGGCCAGACGGCCAGCGGTAGAGCGTCCAGCTGTGGCCAACAAGCCACGGCGACACGCAAGCGCCATGCTCCGTCGTGAACGTCAGAGTCCACGATAGCGTTCGTTCGCCAAACCGTTATGTGGAACTTTGTTTTCCCGCCGCGATTATGCGGCGGGAAACATCGAAGGAGATCAGGAAATGCTTTCCACGATTCTAATCGTCGTACTCATCTTGCTGCTCATTGGAGCATTGCCGAGTTGGCCCTACAGTGCGGAGTGGGGTTACGCCCCTGGTGGCGTGCTCGGCACGGTACTTGTGATTGTTCTGATTCTTGCCCTATTAGGAAGAATATAGCAGATCCATAAGGCATTCGAATTCTGTTCGAATTTCTGGCGAGGGGGCCCGCGAGCGCGGCGCCCCCCGCATCGTAAGACTCCCTCAGGCGGAATGATTATCCCTGTCGCTGAACGCCCTACACTGGATCGAGCCCATTTTTGTTAGGCCCGGACTAGCCCTGATGGCAGCGAGCGTGACTGGCCTATGCCTTGACCGCGCGAATATCGACCATGCCGAACTTGCCGGTTAGATCAGACGCATCGAACCTCTGCCCGGCGACCCGCAGAAGCGGCCCATATCCTGAGCCAGGCTGAAATCTACGGATTGAGACCTTGTTCGTCATTGCGTCGTGCCGATAGTAAATCGTACCAATTTGCGGAAGGCTTTTTACGGACCATTATCCGTTCAATGGGCATAAGACCGTGGTCCAAACCTTGTCTTTTTGCATGATCCGGAAAACGTCCGCCCGCTTACATAGGTGATCTCAAAGTCCCGAAATCTTCGGCTTGACCGATTGTCCTTGCGCCGGAGCGGCCTCCAATTGCGCGGGCGGCGGCGGGATTTCGTTCGCAGCGTGATCAGCCGGGCGGGGCGCAAAACCCATGGCAGCCGCATTCGCGGCGGCCAATTCCGAACTTGTGAGCCTCGCGGCGACATCGTCGCGTTTCCGGGCGGCGTCAGCGTCGCCCGCCGCCGCGACGATCGCAAACCAAGTGTAGGATTTGACAAGGTCTTTCGGCAGCCCAAGGCCCCGCGCGAGTAGAACCGCCAAATTATATTGGCTGTCGCGAATGCCATATTCGGCCGCTTTGCCGAACCACAAAGCGGCGCTCGTATAATTAGGCTTGCCGCCTTCGGCGGCGAGCACGCCGAGATTATGCATGGCCCGGGTGTTACCCTTCTCGGCCGCCCGCTGATACAAATCCTTGGCGCGCTGAATGTCCCTGCCGACGCCGACGCCTTTTTCGTAAAGCGAGCCTAGCCGGTATTCCGCCACCGCGAGACCTTGTTGCGCCGCCTTCTCGTACCATGGCACCGCCAATTCATAATTCCCCCGATCGGCGCCGCCTTCGGCGTAACGAACCGCCAGATCGAACTGCGCCGCCGCATCGCCGGCTTCGGCTTGGCCAACGAGATTTTCATTTGGCCCAACGGCCGCCGGAGCTGCCCGGGCAGTTAACGGGCCGGCGGGGGGGCGGGTTGTTGGCGGGGACGCTGCGGCTGATGGAAGAGCCTTCGCGGGGACGGTGGCGCGGGGGAGCGGCGCGGATATGCTCGCCATGTTGCTCGGGCGAATGGGACCGTCCACAATGGCGTCGCTGCCCGCGATGGCTCGCGTGACGGGCGAAAGCTTGCCGAAAGCTGCGGCGCTATCCGAAGGAGACGCAGGTTCCGCGGGAGCCGCTAGCCGCGATGGATCGAGCAGGGCGGTCATGGTCCTCGCCGCGCCCGCTGCCGCAAGCTGGCCTCCCGGCGCCTCGTTTCGTCGCGCATGGTTTGCTGGCGGTCCGCCCATGGGCGGCATGCTTGCGAAGGTCCGGCTTGCGACGCCCGCCGACTTCGCTTGCTCGGCCGCTTTTCCGGAATGCCTCAGAAAGGCAGGCACGAAATCTTTCAAATTGTTAGGAGCGAGCGTTCTGGCCAGGGCGTACGCGCCAATCGCGGCGAACAAAACGGCGGCACCCAAAACAAGCGGACGCTTATTCGTGACGAAAAAGCCCCGACTCCGGCCAAATAGAAAGGTCCGCGGCGGCGCCACATTGTCGTCTCTCGCCAGGGATTTAGACGTCGCGGTTTCCAACTCTATTTGCGCGGTACGCGCCGCGCGGCGGGCGGCGGCGATGAAATCGGTGGGGCCCGCCCCTTCGTCACGCGCCTGGGAGGCCCTGGGCAGGGCCCCGCGGGGCTCGCCATGTTCGCCGCGGCCAGGCAAGCCAAGGCCCGGTTCAATCAGGAAACCAGCGTCGCCGGCCGTATCGCCGTGTGCGGCAGGTTGGAGCTTCCCGGCGCCTTGCACGCCCTCCTCGGCAAGAGCCTCCCCGGCGAGCGAGTTCTCGTGTTGCGCGAGGTACTTAAGGATCGGCGCAAAAGGATCTTCAGGAACGACCTCGGCGCCGCGGCGGTCGGGCCGCATCCCGCCTGGGGCGCCCTCCAGGCGAGCGCAGTAGCCGGCGACTTGCACAACGGATTCCTGGATCGCGGTCAAGGCGAGCTGCGCCTGCTGGGCAGTTTCCTCGTGAAGGGCGCGCAGGCCGGCGATTTCGCGCATGACGCTTTGCGCATCCTCACCAGGTCCGTTCGACGGTTTCGGCTCGGCCGCAGCGGACAAGCCGCTCATAATCCGGCGCGTCTCCTCAAGCTGAATGGATAGGCCGCCGATAGAATTTTCAAGCGAAGCCAGCGAAACAAGGCCTTCACCGGCACGATCGAGACGCAGGGCGAGCTTGGCGATCTCTTGTTCCAGAGCCACACCCGCGCACTGGCCTTGACCGTGATCGCGGGCCAAGTCCATCTTTTTGACGACGTCATCGACCAGACCCCTTAGCGTGTTCATCTCGTTCGCGCCTGCGGCCAGCCCTGCTTCGAGCCGTGCTGCGAGTTGCCGGTGCAAGGTCTCGATCTGTTGCGTAAGCGCATCGTGGCGGGCCGGATCCTTGCTTGGCGCCGAAAACGTTTCGGGGACGGGATCTTCCGCGCCATGCTCCTCGAACGAAGCCATACAAGCCTTTGCCGCATCGAGTTGCGTCAATGATCGCTGAAACTCCCGCGCGAGACGGTCGAATTGGTCCAGCGAACTCGCGCATTCGCCTGCTTC
>DATARJ010000349.1:0-4836 GCA_036264205.1 Methylocella sp. | reverse complement strand
ACCCCACCGCATCGCCGTGCGGGTCTATTACGAGGACACGGATTTTTCCGGTGTCGTCTATCATGCCTCCTATTTGCGTTTCCTCGAACGCGGCCGCACCGAATTTTTGCGCGCGCTCGGTGTCGTGCACCGAGGGGTTTTTGCCGGAGTTGGGGCGGACGGCTTTCATTTCGTGGTGCGCGCCATGACCATCGAATTTCTCAAACCGGCCTTGATGGACGACGAGCTTTGCGTCGAGACGCACCCCTCCGCCACAGGGGGCGCCTCGATTGATATGATGCAGAAAATCCGCCGCGGCGGCGAAGTCCTTTTGACCGCGAAAGTCAGGATTGCCGTTGTCGCCGGCGGCAAGGCGAAGCGAATTCCCACCGGAATTTTGGTGAAGCTCAAGGCATCGACGGTTGCGGGTCCGCGCGTTTAAAAAACATCATGGTAACGGTGTTTTAACCATGATCGAGGTTAACTTTTGCCCCGCGTGCGTTGGCGTCTGGCGCAAGCCGCAGGACAGGTTCGGGCGCGTGAAGCCCCAGAAATGACCGATTTCCACTGCAAAAGATGACTGAAATGGGTTTTGACTCGCAGCCCGAACCTCACCTAAATTATGAGAAGGAATGATGTAATGATTCCTGCCGATATTGCAGCTTCCGGCCTGGCATCGCCTGCCATGGATGCCATGGAGGTCTCTCTTCTCGGCATGTTCTGGTCGGCCCATTTCGTGGTCAAACTCGTCATGCTTGGATTGCTCGGCGCCTCGGTTTGGTGCTGGGCGATCATCATAAACAAAATGTTGCTTTTCTCTAAAACCCAGCGCGCGATGGCCAAGTTTGAAGAGATTTTCTGGTCGGGCGCCTCGCTCGACGAACTTTATGCGACCTTATCGACGCGCCCGGCGTCGGGCATGGCGGCCTTGTTCGTCGCGGCGATGCGGGAATGGCGGCGTTCGGTGCAAGGCGCGGCGTCGTCCTTCATGGGCCTGCAGGCGCGCATCGAGAAAGTCCTCGACGTTTCGATCGCCCGCGAAGTTGAAAAGCTCGAATCCAGCCTTCTGGTGCTGGCGACGGTTGCCTCGGCCGGTCCCTTCATCGGCTTGTTCGGCACCGTCTGGGGTATCATGACCGCGTTTCGCTCGATCGCGGCGTCGCGCAATACTTCGCTTGCGGTCGTCGCGCCGGGCATTGCGGAAGCGCTTTTCGCGACGGCGATCGGGCTCTTCGCGGCAATTCCGGCCCTGATCGCGTATAACAAATTCCAAGGCGATGTCGCCAAGAAACAGGCGCGGCTTGAGGGTTTCGCGGACGAGTTTTCCGCAATTCTTTCGCGTCAAATCGATCAGCGCACCGTTGACCGGGCGGCCTGATCATTGCACACCAAAGAAACCGGCGTTTTCCTGCGCCGGGAATTTTGAAACCATGCGTTGGAGAATTTGAACATGGGCATGTCGGGTATTGCAGTACGCAAGAGCGGGCGCCGGCGGCGTGGCGTACCACGCTATCGCGCCATGGCTGAGATCAATATGACCCCTTTCATCGACATCATCTTAGTGCTTTTGATCATTTTCATGGTGGCCGCGCCACTGCTCGCGACAGGCGTGGCGATCGATTTGCCAAGGACCAAGGCGGCGGCGCTGAACATTGAGCAAAAGCCAATCTCGGTCGCCGTCGACGACAAGGGCTTGGTCTATGTCATGGATCAGCCGGTGCAAATCACCGATCTCACGGACAAGTTGAAGGCGGCGGCGACCATGGGTGTCGACGAGCGGATCTATGTGCGCGGCGCAAATCAGGTGAATTATGGGCGGATCGCCGAGGTCATGTCGATCATCACCGCGGCCGGATACAAAAAGGTCGCGCTGGTCACTAATCCCAACATGAATTAAACGGCGATGTCTTTGCCCGAAAATCCTGGCTTCGCAGTTTCGGGCGGCGTGCATTTCGGATTGCTCGCCTTGGCGCTGTTTTCGTTGTCTGTGTCACCGCAATTCGACGGCGCACAGGAGAGCGTTCCGGTCGAAATTCTCAGCGCCGAGCAATTCAATCAGATCACGAAGGGCGAAAAGACAGCGGCCCAGGTGAAGCCGCGCCAACGCGCCGAAAAAATTGCCGAACTCACCGAGCTAAACCCGCAACCTTCGCCAAACGATGCGCCAAAGATTGTCTCCGCGCCACCCCCGCCGCTGAAACGTCAAGCCGATCCAGGCCAAGCGGAGCCGCAAGAGGTGCTTAAGCCGCTGGAAACCGCGAAGCCAGCGCCGAAATCCGAACCGGCCAAGCCGTCCGTAGCGCTGCCGCCAAAACCGCCGGTCAACGCCGCGGAGGAAACAGCCCCGCCCGAACCGGCCCAACCGAAGCCGGTCGAGCCGCCCAAAAAGCCCGCGCAAAAATTCAAGCCGGATCAATTAGCGAAACTGCTCGATCAGGCAAAGCACAAGGAAAAAGAAAAGCCGGCCGCCAAACCCAGGTCCGGCGACGAGGCCGCCGAGCCGCAACAAAAATTCGACCCTGGCGACATAGCCAAGTTTCTAAACAAGGAGGTGCCGCAACGAAAACAGGCGAGCGGGCATGAACTCAGCCAGGTGGCCTCTCTCGGTTCGCCGACGGCAAGTGCCGCCAAAATGTCGCCGTCCCTTTGGGACCAGCTCGATGGGCTGCTGCAAGAGCAATATAAGCGGTGCTGGAACTTTGCCGGGCTTGGCCGGCAGCAAAGATATATTCCCGAGATTCATGTCCAGTATACGCAGGACGGTTCGTTGATCGGCCAGCCCGTGCTGCTCAACCCGCCGTCCGACCCCAATTTGCGCGCTCTGGCCGAAAGCGCGATGCGGGCGGTCCGGCGCTGCGATCCGCTACGGATACCTTCCCAATATCAGCTGTATTACGACCAATGGAAAGGCCGCATCGTTCGCTTCGATCCGGAGGAAATGCTGTGAAATTCTTCTTCTCCGTGCTTCGTTCACCCGCGCGGCGCAATCTCCAAGCCGCCATCGGAATGTACGCCGCATTTTTGGCGGCCGCGATCGTGCTTTTCGGCTCGGGGCTCGCGCCGGTGGCCCATGCCCAGCAGGACCGCTATCTCAATGTCCATGGAGCGGGAGAATTCAAACCCATAACGATCGCGGTGACGGCATTTTCCGGCGATGCGACGGCGAGCGCCCAGGTGACCGCTATAGTCACCAATAATTTCAAGCGTTCGGTATTTCTCGCGCCCATCGATCCGAAGACCTTCGTCGAGACGATTGCCAATCCGGACCAGGCGCCGCAGTTCGATTCGTGGCGCATGATCAATGCCCAATTCGTGGTGACTGGCCGTACCGGCCGGGCCGCGGACGGGAGGCTGCAAACCGAGTTCCGGCTATGGGACGTGGCGACCGGCAAGCAGGTTGCCGGCAGCCAATATGTCACCGATCCGAACAATGCGCGCCGCGTCGCGCACATCGTCTCGGACGCGATCTTTTCGCGCATTACCGGTGAGCAAGGCTTTTTCGATACGCAGATTGCCTTTGTTGACGAGACGGGCCCGCCGGAGCACCGCCGCAAGCGGCTGGCGATCATGGATCAGGATGGCGCCAATCTGCGCTACATGACGCGCGGCGACGATCTCGTCGTGACGCCAAGGTTTTCGCCTTCGTCGCAAGATGTGACCTATATGTCGTTTGGCGCATCCGACCCGAAAGTTCTTTTGTTGAATATCGAGACCGGCCAGCGCGAGGTGGTCGGCAATTTCCCAGGCATGACCTTTTCGCCGCGTTTTTCGCCGGATGGGCAAAAGGTCGTGATGTCGCTTGCGCAAGGAGTGACGTCGAACCTCTACACCATGGATTTGCGCTCGCGCACGACGACGCGGCTCTCGGATTCCAGCGCGATCGACACATCGCCGTCCTATTCGCCCGACGGCACGCAAATCGTCTTCGAATCAGACCGCGGCGGCAGCCAGCAGATCTATGTCATGTCAGCAACCGGAGGCGGCCCGAAACGCATTTCGTTTGGCGAGGGACGCTATGCGACGCCGGTCTGGTCGCCGAAAGGCGACTATATCGCCTTTACCAAGCAAAAGGGCGGTTCATTCGCGATCGGTGTCATGCGTGCGGATGGGTCTAGCGAGCGAATCCTGACCGAAGGCTATCACAACGAGGGGCCGACATGGGCCCCCAACGGGCTTTATCTGATGTTCTTTCGCGATCCCGGCGGGCAGGACGGCGCGAAGATTTTTATGACCGACGTGTTCGGACGCGCCGAATTCGCGGTGCCGACGCCGAATTATGGTTCGGATCCGTCCTGGAGCCCGCTATTAAATTAGGACCTGGACCATAAACGGGATTGCAAGAGCTTAGGTTCACCTTCCGCCGATTTTGCGGACCCCCAGATCAGGCGGCTTGGCGCCGCAAAAGAACCCGGCCGCCAACGTTGAATCACATCCGATTCATCCGATTCAACTGTTTTCCGGAGGGACACTTAGATGTTCCTTCATGTCGACACCGCGAATTTCCTCGTAGTCGATGCCAGGTGATTTGACGGGAATAGCCGGCCGGCACACCATGCAGACGCCTTCCTTTACATCCTTGAGCACGACTGCGCCTGCACCAATGCTGACATTGTTTCCTATCCTGATTGGTCCGCCGATCATCGCGCGAACACCAATGACCACGTTGTCTCCGATCACCGGCAATCCGTCGCCGGCACCAACGTCGCCACGACCGAAGCCGCCGCCGATGCCAGGAGCCCCGAACATCATCACGTTCTTCCCTAATTTTCCAGAAATTATCGTGCCCACCGGATGGCCGATATAGCACGACTCGCCGATTTCGCTGCTCGCTGTAATATCCACCCCGGTAAGGTAGTG
>DATARJ010000354.1:0-3469 GCA_036264205.1 Methylocella sp. | reverse complement strand
GTCGGCTGCACCGAGATGACGGACCAATGCGGCGCGCCCGAGCGTGCCCGGGAGAACGCTCAAGACGTCGTCGCCCCAGACCATCGGCGCCTTTGCCGCGCTCCAGCACCCCGACATACCGGTGACACCGGGAACGATCTCGACGCCGAAACGATCTTTCAACCGGACATATAGATGGATGAAGGACCCATAGAAAAGCGGGTCGCCCTCGCAGACGAGAGCGACATCGCGGCCAGCCAATAGATGCGTCGCAACGGCACCCTCCGCGTTGGTGTAGAAGGTGCGCAGTTCTTGCGTATAGGCGGGGTCGCAAAAATGGGTTTCCGTTGTCAACGGATAGAGCAACGGCAATTGCAAGCAGGTATCGCCCACCCAGCGCTCGAGGATGGCGCGGGCTTTTCCGCGCGCGCCTTTCTTGGCGAAATAGGCGGCGACCGGAACGGCGGCGATGATCTTCGTGGCCTTGATCGTCACAAGATCAGGATCGCCGGGGCCGAGGCCGACGCCAAAGAGGCGGCCGTTCGAGGAAGAAAATTCGCTCATTCCGCTTCGCTCGCGATCGCATTCAAGGCGGCGGCGGCCATGGCGCTCCCTCCCTTGCGCCCCTTAAGGGTAACGAAAGGCACGCGGGCATCGGCGATGAGCGCCTCTTTCGACTCCGCCGCGCCGACGAACCCGACCGGCATTCCAATCACGCAGGCGGGCCGCGCAAAAATTTCGTCGAGCATATCGAGCAGACGATATAAGGCCGTCGGAGCGTTGCCTATGGCGGCGATCGCGCCATCGAGCTTGTCGCGCCAAAATTCGAGCGCGGCGGCGCTGCGCGTGGTGCCGAGTTTTCGCGCGAGCGATGCGACGGCTGGGTTGTCAAGGGTGCAGACGACCTCGTTCGCGCATGGCAGACGCGCCGCGATAATACCTCGCGCGAGCATTTTGGAATCGCATAGGATAGGCGCTCCTTGCCGGAGCGCTTGCCGCGCATGCGCCACGGCCCCCTGCGAAAATACGAGACCGGCGGCGATCTCGACCATTCCGCAGGCATGAATCATGCGCACCGCGACATGTTCTTCCTCGCGAGAGAAGCGGGCGAGATCGGCCTCGGCGCGGATCGTCGCGAACGAGCGGCGGGTGATTTCCGCGCCGTCGCGCAGGTAGTTGGAGCGCCCCGGTGCCTCGCTCATTGCCTCTCCAGCTCGCTCCACTGCCCGGCGTTCCGCGCCATCGTTTCCAGCTTTTCGCGCACCGCCGCAAGGCCGAGGTCCTTCGCATCGTTTGTACCGTCCACTGCGGTAGCATCCATGACAAGATCGTAGGATCCCGCGCGAGCGATGAGGGTGAAGGGCGTCGCCGCTTGCCGCGCGCAGCCCTTGGCGCAGCCAGAGACATGCAGCGCGACGCCGGTCTTGCGGAACCTCCGTGCGAAAGGCATCAAGGCCAAGGCATCGGAGCGGGTATCGGTGGTGCCACGCTCGCACGTGGCTGCGCCACCGCACGCCGCTATCGCCAAGCGCGCATCCTCGTGATCGACGATGAAATCATGCCCGGCAAAATGATCGTGGACGGCACCGGCGTGCTGTTCTTGAATGTGCGGCAAGATCAGCGCGCGCCACGGCGTGAGCCTAATTTCGCCAGTGCCGAAAATTTCGGCGCCGCGCGCCGCCACTTCAAGCATATTTGCGTCGAGACGCCCGAAAGCCGCGCCAACCCCGAAGCAGTATCTTTCGTTGAAGCGCAGCAATCCAACCGCACAAGGCTCCTCGAAAGCGCCGCTCTTTCGGGGCAGACCGGGGCGGAGTCCAACAAGTGCGGCGATCGCGCCTGCACCGCATCTCTCGATAAGACCGCGCATCCGGCGCGGCGGTTCTGCCATTTGCGAACCGAGTCGCAGAAATGCCCGGGCGAGGCGCGACGCAATACCGGGGATATCGTCTCCCCCGCAGCGTCCCAGAAATATTGCCTCGTTGGCGTGTCCTCCGATCCCGATCGCGAAAGGCTGTCTGCCTCCGGTCCAATCGAAGCGGATGTCGGCTGGGACAGAGCCAAGCGAAAGCGCGCTTCCGTCGTCGATCAGAAAGCCGAACTTTCCCGGCAATCCGTGAAGATCCTTGTTGGCGGCGAGCTCGGCTTCAAGTGCCTTGGCGGCGCTGGAGACATCATCTCGCCCATCGAGACCAGCAAACGGGCTCACCAGAACGTTGCGAACGGCTTCGGCCTCCGCATTCTCGTCGATGAGGCCAAGACCATCGAGCGTTTCGATCAGCAGCGGCATGCTCTCGCCGCGCACCCCGCGCATTTGCAAATTCGCGCGGGCCGAAAGATCGAAAAGCCCGTTCCCATGCGCGCGTCCGGCTTGCGCGATCCCGCGCATGATGGCCGCCGCCACGACGCCGCCGCTTATCCGCAACCGGACGAGAAGCCCGTCCTTGGCTTGCATCGGGCGCCGGGCGCCGGGACAGCGGCCTTTGCGCAATGCAGTGTCGCTGCTCATTCGGTCGCCTCCCGCATTAAAGCAAGGCAGTCGTGGGTCGAGTTGCGGCGGCATCGCCAGAAGCCTCGGGCGAGCGCCTCTTCAAAGCGGTTGGCGATGGCGCGCGCGGCCCTCGGATTGGCATCGATGAGAAAATCCCGCACGGAAGGCGTACCAAGGGTCGCCTCGAACAGAAGCTCGAAATGCTGGCTCGCTACCGCATCGCTCAGCACCGCGAGGGCATAGAGACGGTCGATCGTCCCGGCGATTTCGGCGGCGCCACGATGGCCGTGACGCATCTGCCCGGCGATCCAACGCGGATTGGCTGCCCGGGCCCGTACGACCCGGGCGATTTCTTGCGCTAACGTGCGCACCTTGATGGCGCCGGGGCGCGTTGTCTCGACATGATAGACGGGCGCATCGTTGCCGAGCATTTGCGCGGCGGCCGCAAAGCCGCCCTCGTGATCGATCATGGCGTCAGCATCGAGAATGTCCTGCTCGTCTTGATCTTGAACATGAATGAAGGCGTCGGCGGTCGCGACTCGCTCGTTGAATGCCTGTGTCGCGATTCCTTCTCCTTGCGCGCCGCAATAGGCATGCGAGGCCGCCGCGAGGTAGTGCTCGCCGAGCTCATGCCGGGTGAGGGATGAGTCCTCGTCAATCTCCTGCGTGAGCCCGATCCCATAGGCGCCGGGCGCCGCGCCAAAAACCCGCAACGGCATAGCGGGTGCGAGCCTGCGCGCTGCCGCCAAGGGGTTCACGCCGTCTTCTTCGTCGAGTTCGCTAATCGCCCGCACCGCCTGATCGAACAAGGCGATCTGGGCCGGAAAGACATCGCGGAACAGCCCGGAGATCCGCAATGTGACATCGACCCTCGGACGCGTCAGGCGGGCGGGCGGAATGATTCTGAAGCCCTTGACTCGCGAGGACGCATCGTCCCAAAGCGGCGCGACGCCAATGAGCGCGAAAGCCTGCGCGAGATCGTCGCCGCCGGTGCGCATT
>DATARJ010000328.1:0-4382 GCA_036264205.1 Methylocella sp. | reverse complement strand
ACCGAGTGCGCTCGCCGCTTCGCGCAAAGGATCGGGCACCAGCAGGAGCATGTCCTCGGTCGTGCGCACGACAACCGGAACGACGATGACGGCAAGCGCCATGGCTCCGGCGATCGCGGAGAAATGCCCCATTTTCACGACCATGACCTCGTAAATAAAGAGACCGACGATGATCGAAGGCGCGCTCAGCAAGATATCGTTGATGAACCGCACCACAATCGTGAGCTTGGAATGGCGGCCGTATTCGGCCATGTAAGTGCCCGCCAGCATGCCGAGAGGGGTGCCGAGGGCCACGCCGAGAAAGGTCATGACCAGACTGCCGATGATGGCGTTCTTCAATCCGCCCTCGGAGCCCGGCGGCGGCGTCATTTGCGTGAAGACAGCGGGGGAAATATTGCGAAAACCTTCGAACAAGAGCGTGCCGAGGATGATCGCCAGCCAACCGAGGCCAATAGCCACGGAAGCGTAACAAAGACCGATGTAGACTCTGCTTCGGCGGCGGCGTGTGTCATAGATCGCCATGGCCTATAGTCCCTCTCGCTGATGCAGCCGCAAAAGCAAATATCGCGAGATCGCGAGAATGATAAAGGTGATGACGAAAAGGATCAGGCCGAGTTCGATCAGCGCGGAGGTGTAAATATCGCCGACCGCTTCGGTGAACTCGTTGGCGATCGTTGCCGAGATCGTAGTGCCAGGCGCCAGTAGCGAAGGGGAGATTTTGTGCGCATTGCCGATCACGAAAGTCACGGCCATCGTCTCGCCGAGCGCCCGGCCGAGGCCCAGCATGACGCCGCCGATAATGCCCACGCGTGTGTAGGGGATCACGACGGAGCGAACGACTTCCCAGGTCGTGCAGCCGACTGCATAGGCCGATTCCTTCAGGACGGCGGGAACCGTTTCGAAGACATCGCGGGAAATTGAAGCGACGATCGGAAGCACCATGATCGCAAGAATGACGCCGGCGGTCAGCACTCCAATGCCATAGGGCGGCCCCGCAAACAGCGCCGAGAGAACTGGCACATTGGCGAAAAGCGAGATGAGACCCGGTTCAACATGCTCTTGCAGGAAAGGCGCGAAAACAAAAAGGCCCCAGATCCCGTAAATGATCGAAGGAATCCCGGCGAGAAGCTCGATCGCGATCCCGACCGGTCGACGTAGCGCGTAAGGACAAAGTTCGGTCAGGAAAATCGCGATGCCGAGCGCGGATGGCACCGCGATGGCCATGGCTATGATGGAGGTGGTGATTGTGCCATAGACCGGCGCCATCGCGCCGAATTTCTCGGTGACGGGATTCCACACTTCGGTCGTAAGAAAGTTTAAGCCGAACGCCTTGATGGCCGGAATGGAACCCGCGACCAGAGAGGCGATCACTCCGCCAAGGAGGAGCAGAACCGTCCACGCCGCGGCTAACGTCAGAAGGTGAAACGCATTGTCGCGAAGCTTGAAACCAACGAGAACGGTGGCTAGCCGACCCTCGGCCAATCCCAGACCGTCTTCGTCAATCGCCAAATGGTTGGCCACCGCATTTTCCCTTTAGCTTTGCGTCGTGGACCAGCCATACCCGCCAACCGCACCGGTCCGGCCATTCGCAGATGCGAACTGCCGGGGGGCGTGGACAGAAGGGCGCCAAAGCCCCTCCTCTCCCACCAACATTCAGTTCAAAAGCGGCTTCCCATCTGCGCCCTTGATCTCGGCGGCCCAGGTCTTCTTGATCAAAGCCACAACCGTTTTCGGCAGCGGCACATAATCTAGTTCCTCGGCCATTTTGCCGCCCTTGTCATAGGCCCAGCTGAAAAACTTCAAGGCTTCCGCCGCGGCGGCGGGGTCTTGCGGCGTTGCGGGCATCAGGATGAAAGTGGCGCTGGCGATCGGCCGCGACTTGGCGCCCGGCTGGTCGGTGAGAATCAGATAAAAGCCAGGCGCGTTGGCCCAATCGGCATTGGCCGCCGCCGCTTGGAAGCTCGCCGCGTTCGGGACCACGCGTTTGCCCTCCTTGTTGATCATATCGACGAATGTCATCTTGTTCTGCTTGGCATAGGCATATTCGACGTAGCCGATCGCGCCTTTGGTCTGCGCGGTATTATTGGCGACGCCTTCATTTCCCTTGGCGCCGATCCCCGCCGGCCATTCGACGGCCGTATTGGAGCCGACCTTCGAGGCCCAGTCGGGACTCACCTTCGACAGATAGTTAGTCCAAACGAAGGTTGTGCCGGACCCGTCCGAACGGTGCACGACGACGATCGCATCCGACGAAAGTTTGGCTTTGGGGTTCAACTTCTTGATTGCGGGATCGTCCCAGGTCTTGATCTCGCCGAGGAATATCTTGGCGAGCGCCGGGCCGTCGAACACCAATTCGCCGGGCTTCACTCCTTCGAGATTGACGACCGGCACGACGCCGCCGATCACTGTCGGAAACTGAACCAGACCCGCCGCCCTAAGCTCTTCGGGCTTGAGCGGCATGTCCGATGCGCCAAAGGTCACGGTTTTGGCCTTGATCTGCTTGATGCCGCCGCCGGAGCCGATCGATTGGTAATTCAACCCGTTGCCGGTTTCCTTTTTGTACGCATCCGCCCATTTCGCATAGATTGGATAGGGAAAAGTGGCCCCGGCGCCCGAAATATCGACGGCGCCAGCCGGAAGGCCAGCCGCCAAGCTTATGGCCACAGCGGCAAGGGACGTTCGAAGGAACGTAACGGTCATTTTGTTGCCTCTCATTGCCTGGCATGGGTATCGGCAGCCAGTTATATGGCGGCGGCCGAACGACGGTTCGAAAGCGCATCGGTCCGATGCGGCGTCGGAAGCAAGGGCGGCTTTGTCCCTGCCTCCGCGCGCAAACTAAAGGGCGCCCGTGAGGCCAATATGACACCTGTTTGACATCTTGATGACAGGGCGGGATTCCGGTTCAGCTTCCGTGCAAGGGAAGAACCACGCGGAAAGTCGCCCCCTCGCCGAGCTTCGACTCGATGCTGAGCCGGCCGCAATGGCGCGCGACGATATGTTTCACGATCGCGAGACCAAGCCCCGTGCCGCCCTTTGCCCGGCTCTGGCCGGCATCGACCCGGTAAAAGCGTTCGGTCAGCCGCGGCAAATGTTCCGGCGCGATCCCAGGGCCATGGTCACGGACGTTCAAAACACATTGGTGCGTCTCGGCCGCAAGAGTAATCTCGACCTGCCGGTTGACGCTGCGCGAGTCCGAGGCACCATATTTAATGGCGTTTTCGACGAGGTTTTCGGCCAACCGCAAGAGTTCGTCGCGGTCGCCCGTGACGAGCGCCTCGGCCGGGGCGTCGAGTTTCAGGACGACATCGTTGTCGGTAGCCATGGGCGCCAGCGTATCGGCGATATGGCGGAGGATCGTCACCATATCCACCGGCATCCGCGGCCGCAGATGCAAATTCTGTTCGATCCGCGACAACGATAAAAGATCGTCGACGAGCCGCGCCATCCTTTGCGCCTGTTCGCGCATGATTGAAAGGAACCGTGCCCTAGCTTCCTTGTCCTCGCGCGCGGGCCCCTGGAGCGTCTCGACAAATCCGAGCAGGGAGGCAAGCGGCGTCCGCAATTCGTGGCTGGCATTGGCGACAAAGTCGACGCGCATGCGTTCGACGCGGCGCGCCTCGCTCAAATCGCGCAAGGTCAAGATCATCGTGGGCTCGAATTGCGGCCCCTCCATCGGAGCGGCGTTCAGTTCGAAAAATCGTTCGACGGGCACGCGTTCGAGCCACGTCACCCTTTCCGGAGCGCCAGAGGCGCGGACCCGCTTGACCGCGTCAAGGACTTCCGGCGCCCGCAGACTGCGTGCCAGCAAATCGTCCGGCCGCAATGCCGGAAATAGGTTCCGCGCGGGCGCATTGACCGCGATCACGTGGTCCGCCGCGCCAATGGCGATCACCGCCTCGGGCAAGGCGTCGATGAGACGGCCCATGATCAAGCGGTCGTGCGTCTGGCGGTCCTTTTCCATGAAGCCCTCGTTGAAACCGGGCTTTATGCACAGGGTTGAAGGTTGAGATCAAGGTTCAAAGGAAATCATCAGGATCGCTGCGTGTTCGCGCTTCTCGGGCAGCGGCTCGAGGGGCGTGGGCCGGCTCGGAGGCTTCTCCTGTTATAGGCGCTGGTCCGAAACGTCTCTGGCGCCAACGACACTCAGGTCTTCCATTGCGCCGTCGGGGCCGACGAACGGCTTTGCGTATTTGAACGCACGTAGGGGATGCCTTTCGGGATATAATGTACGCTCCTGAACGTTCCGAACGCCGGCGACAAAATCACCGAGCGTGTCGCGTCCTTTCTCGCGGTTCGGTTTCGCGATTCCTGGGAGTTACGAAACAAAAATCATCGTTTCAGCCGCGCACGCAGGCTCCGCCACGTGTCCCGGTACCAACGGT
>DATARJ010000303.1:0-4541 GCA_036264205.1 Methylocella sp. | reverse complement strand
GCGTTTCACGTCGAAACCAAACATGTCGAACGCGCGCCGCATGTGCTCCGGCAAGGGCGCAGTGACGTCGAGCGTGCCACCACCAGGATGTGGGAGAGTCAACCGCCGCGCCAAAAGATGCAGCTTGCGTTCTACCGCGTCCGGTATCCTTCGCAGCGGATCGTTGCGGCGCGGATCGTTACCAGACATCGCGTATTTGCGATCGCCGATGATCGGATGGCCGATCGCCTCGGCATGAGCACGCAGCTGGTGGGTGCGCCCGGTGATTGGTTTGAGCGAAAGCCAGGCCAGCCGCGGCGCCGCTTTATCGACAATCGCATAATAGGTCACCGAATGGCGGGCATCCTCGTCGCCATGCCGGGCGATACGCATCTTTTCAAGTTTTTCGCGCCCCAGTTTCTCGCGGCGTACAGGCCGGGCCTGGTCCATGCCCTCACCTTTCGCGAGATAAAGCGAGATGCGGCCTTGCGCCGGCTTGGGCACGCCTTCAACGAGCGCCCAATAGATTTTGCGCGCCTGCCGCGAGCGAAAAATTTCGCCGAGATCGGCGGCAATGCTCCGCGTCTTCGCGACGAGCAAGACGCCTGACGTATCGCGATCGAGCCTGTGCACCAGCATAGGCCGGTCGCCGCGCTCGTGCGGCATCGAGGCGAGCATCCCATCGATATGGCGCGTTGTTCCCGAGCCGCCTTGCACGGCAAGCCCGAAAGGCTTGTCGAGCACCAGGAGATCGCGGTCCTCGTAAAGGATCATGTCTTGGAGCGCGCACAAATCCGTTGGCGAAATCTTTCGTACCGGCGCCACGGGCGCATCGAGCTTCACCGGCGGCACGCGCACGCGCTGGCCCTTCGCGAGGCGCGTCGCGGTCTTCACCCGCGCGCCATCGACGCGCACCTCGCCGGTACGAACGATCTTGTTCACGTGCGAAAGAGCGAGCGCTGGCATGCGCCGCCTGAACCAGCGGTCGAGGCGCATCCCCTCCTCGTCCTCGCTGACCTCGAACGTTTGCACAGCCACGGGGCAGCTCCTATGTTGTGGTTGTACTTGGTTTGAATAGAATCATGGCCAAAGCCTCTTTGTCTTAGCGTCATCATTGCAGTTTCATCCATGGAAATACTCTATACCACATCCAGATCCACCGCCTTAAATCGATGCGGCGGCCAAGATGACAAAATCCTGGGCGAAACCTTGTTCTGCCCCCGCCTACAGGCAGACCATCTGGGGTCTCTCCCCCTTCAATCGAATGGCGGCACCGAGATTTCCCGCGCGCGGCATCCCTGCCTGCTGACCTCCGGGCAGGCATGAAAATCGCGCAGATCCTTGGATAAACAAATCCTCACCTCTTGCAGGACACCGCTTGTGCAGACGACGCCCAGCATGCCCGGCCGCAGCCGGGAGTTGGCGGCGATGAACGCGCGCGCGATTTCGATCGGCGTCCAGGTCTGATTCTCCTTGGCGGCGACAAACGGCGCGGGAATGACGATCGAATCGCGTGCCCGCCGGACATCGGCGAAATAGTCGGTGGGACTTTTCCCGGAGCAAGTGCCGTGTTTCTGCCATTCGTGCCGGGCAAGCCCTTCGCTTGGATAAAGTCCTTGCGCGCCTTGCAGCGCCAGGCGCGACGGGAACCGCGCGGCGGGGCCGCAGTCCGACGGATAGCCATGCTCATACTGGGGCCACAGCCCATGCACGACGAAGCCGAGATTAGCGCCAGCATTGCATTGGCCGTGCGCTCGCGCGGCCGCGGGCGTCTCGCAAAAGCCCGAAGACCAGGAGAGCGAAAGAACGTAAAAATCGAAATCTCCGGGCGTGCTCGCGGCGCCGCGCAAAGCTTGGACACTTTGCGCCAAGAAAAGCGACTGGCCGATGCAGCGATCCCGCCCGCAAAAAGCGAGCGGCGGCGCGGCCGGCGAGGGGCAGACCCACGCGAGCGAGACAAAGGCAACAAGGGCCGACAAAAAACCCGCCAGGTTGCTTGACGGCAGCCTAGCCGACATTATCCGCAAACCCCTCACGGCCGCGCCATTTTGCAATTGGGCGCATAGGCGTCGTTCCGGTCGAGTCCGCCGATGCACCATTCGACGCCGAAACCGAAGCCTATGATGCCAAGATCCTCGTTGATCGAATAAGAAACCTGATGCGATTTTTCATCGTTGAAGTAAGCCCGCGCGGTGCAATAACGGCGGGGGATGTAATCCTCTCCGTTCGTTTTATAGCCGATTTCCTTGACTTTTTCGAAGCCAAGGACCTCAAGGCCGGTGTTCCAGAATTCGGCTTCGCGATCATGGAAGCGCCCCTGTATCCTTTCGAAAACGGCGGGATCGTCGCAAGCAGGTAACACACCGTCGTAGGGAATATACCGCCGCTCCGCCGGAACCAGTGGGCGCGCGGCGGCGGGCCCTAGGGACGAGCCGGTGGCGGCAAGCACCGCCGCGCAAACGGTCAAAAAATTCCGCGCGAAAGGCACGCTTGAAATTTGTTTTACCATAACCGGCAATGCCTCGATCCGTCGATTTGCAGCTCGCGAAACGCCGCCTGTCAGCCGCGATTATAGACATCCTGGAGCCGGACAATATCGTCTTCCCCCAGGTACGAACCGGTCTGCACCTCGATCAATTCGAGGTCGATCCGGCCGGGATTCGCCATTCTATGCACGCAACCGATCGGCAAATAGATCGACTCATTCTCATGCACAAGATGGATCTCATTATCGCGGGTGACCTCGGCCGTCCCCTTGACGACGACCCAGTGCTCGGCGCGATGGAAATGCTTTTGCAGGGACAAGCGCTCGCCTGGCTTCACGACGATGCGCTTGACTTGGTAGCGCGCTCCGGAATCGACCAATTGGTAATAGCCCCATGGCCGGTAGGAGCGCCTATGTTCCAGCGCCTCGGGGCGATTTTCGGTTTTCAGGAGATCGACCAGTTGCTTGACGCTATCCCCCTGCGCCTTGTTGAGCACCAAGACCGCATCCTCGGTGGTAACGACAATGATGTCGTCGACGCCGACGACGGTTGTCAAATGTTCGTCGGAGCGGACATGAACGTTTGACGCATTCATGACGACACCGCGGCCCCGGATCGAATTGCCCTTGCCGTCGCGATTCGACAATTGCCAGACCGCCTCCCAGTTGCCGACATCCGACCAGCCTATGTCGGCAGGGACGACAGCGGCCTTGCCCGTGCGCTCCATGACTGCGAAGTCGATCGATTTTTTCGGCGCTCCGGCGAACGCTTCCGCGTCGAGGACCAAAAAATTCAAATCCTGTTTGGCCTTGGCGACGGCTCGCTCCGCCGCTTCCGCCATGTCCGGCTCGAAGTTTCGCAGCTCACCTTGCATCACATCCGCACGGAAAAAGAAGTTCCCGGAATTCCAGAGATAATTTCCGGCGACATATTTTTCCGCCGTGGCGGCATCGGGCTTTTCGACGAAGGCCTCGACCTTCAACACGGCGCCGTCCTGCGTTACTGTCTTTCCCGGCTTGATGTAGCCATAACCGGTGGCGGGCGCGTCCGGCTTGATGCCGAGCGTCACGATATAGCCTTGCGCCGCCGCTTCGGCCGCCGTTTTGCACAGAGCCACGAAACCTTTTCCATCGCGTACCACGTGATCGGCGGCCAGAACCGCGACGATCGTGTCCGGCCCGGATTGCGCCGCGAGTTCGGCGGCAACCGCGACGGCCGGCCCAGAATCGCGCCGGATCGGCTCAAGAACAATGCGCGCCTCGTGCTTGATCTTCTGCAACTGCTCGGCGACGAGAAAACGATAATCGTGATTGGAAACGACGATCGGCGTTTCAAACACGCTATCGGCGAGCATTCCGGTCACCATCTGGAAGGTGGAGTGCGGGCCAATGAGAGAAATGAATTGCTTCGGCAGACTTTCGCGCGACTCGGGCCAGACCCGCGTTCCCGCACCGCCGCACATGATGACCGGAAGGATTTTCATTTTTTCTCGCTCCCTCGCGAAGAATATCAATATTCCGTTCCAAAACCTATTTTACACATAATGGATACCCGCGCCTCTATCGCGCACCGCGCAATCATAGATGCTCGCGCTGGAAATGTCGCCTGCTTTCGCCCGTGCGGAGGGATAAGCCGCAAGCGGGAGAACATTATTCTTGACACGGCGAATCGTGCATGATTCGAGCTGAATATTCAACTATTAAACTGGTCCCCTACGGCGATTGATTTTGTCCGATTAGGTACTTCGTTTGACTCGATCGCGGTCGCCAACCGCGCAGCAATTCACTATGACGAGCGAGACAAAGCCTTCTCGTAATCTTGCGAACGAGCGCCTTCGTTCGCTACCGAGGCGTCAGCAAGCCGCCATGCTCGGAAAAGCAGTCGGTGAAGGCTGCGTAGGCACGTCAGCTTTCTTTATGGGCATTGGAGACAAAGGCTTTGGAAAGGATAAAGCCTTCTGGAGTATACGGTGCCGCGATGGAAAAACCTACGCGGTCGAAATTAATCCTGACAGCACTGGAAGCACCAATGTCTTGGAGTGCTCCGTGCTCAAAACGATAGCAGGTATAGCATGCT
>DATARJ010000298.1:0-3133 GCA_036264205.1 Methylocella sp. | reverse complement strand
CAGCGGCAGGCTCTCGTCGCGCGCCAGGAAACATGTGGAGGCGCGCTTTTCGGCCGAACACATGTGCACGGCAACCCTCGAAACCTACGTGGATTTGCGGCGCCGCGGCACACGCTGATCGCAAGGCCTTCCGGCTTGCCGGGCGCCGGCTCGATGGCGAGGACCTGAGCAACTTTCGTTTTTCGCGAGCCGCCAAGCGATCTCTTTATTGACTTCGCGCGGCAATCAACCGATGTTTTTCCGGGGTCCGGCAATTGTCGTCAGAGCATTAGTGATTCGCGCGCGCCCGGGTTCGATTTGTCCATATAAGGAGAATAAGCCATTCGTCGCCCAATGAAGGCCCCCCCCGTTCCGCAGAAGGACGGGCCGCGTATAAACCGTGAAATCCACGCTCGCGAAGTTCAATTAATCGATGCCGAAGGCCAAAACCGGGGTGTCGTGGAGACTATTCAAGCCCAGCAATCGGCTGACGATGCGGGACTTGATCTTGTCGAAATCGTTCCGGCGGCCAATCCCCCGGTCTGCAAGATCCTCGATTATGGCAAATACCGCTTCCTGGAGCAGAAAAAATCCGCGGAAGCCCGGAAAAAGCAGAAGATTGTCGAGATCAAGGAAATCAAGCTTCGCCCGGGAATCGACGCCCATGATTACGGCGTTAAGATGAAAGCCGTCCGCCGATTTTTCGAGGAGGGCGACAAGGTGAAAGTCACTTTGCGCTTCCGCGGCCGCGAGATGGCGCATCAGGATCTGGGATTCCGGCTGCTCGAGCGGGTGAAATCCGAGACCGGGAGCATCGCCAAGGTCGAAGCCGAACCTTCCATGGAAGGCCGTCAGATGATCATGGTGCTCGCGCCGAAATAGAGCTGGCGGGCTTGGGCGGACACGTCGTGGGTAGGCTGTGCCATCGGCAATTCGGAGCGGGGCGAGGTTTCACCGCCAGGCACGATTGGCGTAATCGATGGCATAATTTCGCGGCGCTGCGGCGATCGCGGCCATGCCGGAGAGAATCGCCTCCTCGGAGATGATCAGCCGTGTGCCGATGGCGCGCATCATCTCGCCGTAGGGCGCCTTATTCTCGAACGCCGCGCGAAATTTGTCCCGATCGCAAAACTCTACGATCCTTGGCAAAATCCCGCCCGAAAAGGTGACACCCCCCTTGGCCAGGAAAGCGAGGGCGAGATCACCCGCAAAACGCGCGGTCAGAGCCCAGCACAGCCGCAGAGTCGCCGCTTCCGCGCCACCAGGTTGAGCGTGCGCTCGTTCGATCAATACGATTTCGCTGGATTCCGCCGCGACCTCGCCAGCCGCCATGCACCGCGCCCGGTGAAGCCGCATGAGGCCCGGCCCAGACAGGATCGTTTCGGCGCTGACCCGGCCAAGCGAGCCTGTCTCGAGATGCGGCCAAAGCGCGGTTTCTTCGACTCCGATAGGCCCAAAGCCCATGTGTCCCGCCTCGCTCGCCAAGGCTAAATAGCGAGTCTCGATTTCGAGCAAGGCCGCCACGCCAAGGCCAGTTCCTAGCCCCATAATGAGTTGCGCGCCGGGCTTCGGCGCGAAGGCGCCGATCGGCTGGACCCACGCGGGTTCGAGGACCGGCAGGCTAAGAGCCTGGGCTTCGAAATCATTGAGAAGCAGGCCTTGATCGAGCCCCGCCCTTGCCGCTACGTCCGCGCCGTCGATCGTCCAATCCGCATTGGTCAACTTGATGGCGCGGCCGCGGACCGGGCCCGCGGCGCAAGCGATCAACGACCGTGGCTTCCTTCCTAGTTCGGCAAGGGCCACCGCCAGCGCCTCTTCGAGGCCGGGGAAATTCCTGGTCTTGAGGTGCGGTCCGGGTTCGGGCGTCGCTCCGCGGGATGGGACGAAGGCAAACCGCGCATTCGTGCCGCCAATGTCGCAAACGAGAACCGGAAACGGGAACTCCACGCCGCGAGACCTTCATGAATTGCAAATTTTGAACTATCGGTGCGACGGTTTCAATGCCATCCGCTCTTCCCAACCGGCAAGGACAAGACGCCTTGCCGAAAGCCGAATGACATCAAGAAAAGGGCGGCTGGTGCGCCGCCCATTCATCTATGGAGAAGGCGTGGCAACCCTGCTACCCCTTTTTTTTGGTCGGTTCTGAGAGGACCCACCGGCCATAAAAAAACATAGCAGCCACAAAGGCTACCGCCACAATGCCGCCAAGAGGCGTCCCGACCCAACTCGCGATCTCAAGAATCTCGCCCATTACTTTCACTCCTGTATTTGTGTATGAGCCGTCGTGATTGATTTTCTTGGGCGCCGGACGGCGAAAGCGTCAAGTGTCCTCCTTGGCAATGTGGTATAATTACGACACATGCGCAAGGAAAATATTAAACGCCAGGCCCCAGCCTTTGAAAAATACGCAAGAAATACTCCGAAATCATGAAGTTAAGCTCAAGAAACTCTTGCACCTGACGCATGAAACCAGGCGTCCGGTCCATCGCGGCATCATGCCGCAGGCGCTCGGCGCCGGTCACGTCCGCGTATCCGCGAGACGGCCAAACATTGACTGCCAAGGAGCCGGCATGCGCACGACGACCATTCCGGCCCGGGCGCGCTCCGGCGAGCGTCGCGACGGCAATCGCGGTCAATCCGAGCGCGTCTTCATAGGCCTTTGCGCAAATGGCGGCTGAAGAGCCGATGCATTCGCCGCAATACAACGCTCTCGGGGCGGGCGGACAACGTGGCGATGTCTCGCCGGACAAAAGCTATTGCCAAAGCTCATCGCCAATGTGAAATTCAACGATCGAATCGAGGCAAGCCCGCCTCAAGCTAGAGCTGCTGCCTGACCCAAGCGCCACCACCACCAAATTTCGGCGATACATCAACGTTGCAGGGGAATAATTTGCAAATCAGATCGACATTCAGCCTCTTCGGTCCGCTTGCGGTGGTCGCCGGGCTGCTGGTCGGTTGCCTAGGGTTCACCGCGACGGCGCAGGAAGTACCCCCGGCCTACATCGAGCCAGGGTATGCGCTTCGCTTCTACCTGGGCGATGAGGACACTCGCCTCGGCTGGGTCCATCTCATGCGCGGAAATTATGGGCTGGCGGAACAGCATTACCGCCGAGCCGTGGAAGCCACTCACCAGAACGGCTCAGCCTGGATCGGT
>DATARJ010000256.1:0-5109 GCA_036264205.1 Methylocella sp. | reverse complement strand
AGTTCCTGACGTTGCTTGGTACGTTCCGAATCAACAGCTGGGTCGCGCTTCTGGCGACTACCGGCGTGATCTGGTCGGCCGCCTATGCGCTATATCTATATCGCCGCATCATATTCGGCGTTCTCGACAAGCCCAGTCTTGCGCAGATCCTCGATTTGTCGTGGCGCGAGGCCACACTGTTCGCGCCGCTTGTCGCTGTGACGATCTTCTTGGGCGTTTACCCGGCCCCGGTTTTGGAGGCCTCGGCGGCCGCCATAAGCACCCTTATCAAAGGCTATGACACAGCCCTCGGCGAGACCAAGACGGCCGCGCTCTTTCGCCTAAAGGCCGAATAAATGGCATCGCTCTCCCCGGCCCTCGCCCATTGCTTGCCGGAACTCATTCTAGCGGCGGGCGCTCTCCTGCTCGTGCTGCTCGGGGCTATTCGCGGCAAGGAATCGGACGGGGTGGTAACCGAGATCGCCGCCAGTCTCCTCGGCGCCGCGATCGTGGTCATCCTGCTCGGCGGCAATACGAATGCTATCGTCTTCGATGGCGCCTTCATTAATGACGGATTCGGCCGCTTCATGAAGGTACTGACGCTCGCCGGATCGCTCGTCACCTTGATCATGAGCCGGGATTTTCTGGCCGCCGAAAAAATCGACAAATTCGAGTTTCCGATCCTCGTTCTTTTGGCGACGCTCGGGATGTTGATGTTGATTTCGGCGGCGGGCCTCATCGCGCTTTATCTCGGGCTCGAATTGATGTCGCTTGCTCTTTATGTTCTCGCCGCGTTCCATCGCGACAATATCAGGGCGTCCGAGGCCGGCCTTAAATATTTCGTGCTCGGTGCGCTGTCGTCCGGCATGCTGCTTTATGGCGCTTCCCTGCTCTATGGTTTTGCCGGCACCGTTTCCTTCGCCGGTATCGCCGAAACCATCAACGGAAAGGCTTCGCTAGGCGTTATCTTCGGACTTGTGTTCCTGATGGCCGGGCTCGCCTTCAAGATGTCGGCCGTGCCGTTCCACATGTGGACGCCGGATGTCTACGAAGGCGCGCCGACGCCGGTGACCGCGTTTTTTGCCACGGCGGTGAAGATGGCCGCCGTCGCCATTACGCTGCGAGTGATCCTGACCGCGTTTCCGGCAATTGCCCCGCAATGGCGGCAGATCGTGATATTCCTTTCCATCCTGTCGATGGCGCTCGGCGCCTTTGCCGCGATCGGCCAGGCCAACATCAAGCGCCTGATGGCCTATTCCGGGATCGGTCACATAGGATTTGCGCTCGTTGGTCTCGCGGCGGGCGGCGTAGCTGGGGTCGGCGGTGTGCTTACCTACATGGCGATTTATCTTGTCATGACGCTCGGCAGCTTTGCGGGTATCCTATCGATGCGGGTCAACGGCAAAGGCGTCGAAAATATCTCTGATCTTGCCGGTCTCGCCCGGACCGACGGCGTGATGGCATTCTTTTTCGCGATGATGATGTTTTCGTTGGCGGGGATACCCCCCCTCGCGGGGTTTTTCGCCAAATGGTACGTTTTCAACGTGTCGATCCAGGCGCAACTTTACCCGCTTGCGGTCATAGGCGTTCTGTCGAGCACGGTCGCCGCTTTTTATTATCTCCGGATCGTCAAGGTCATGTATTTTGACGAGCCAGCGCCCGCGTTCGATAGGCCCGCGCCCGCGCTGCGTATCGTGCTTGCGGTGAGCGGCATTCTCGTGGTCTTCTTGTTCGCCTATCCTGGCCTCTTCATCGACGCCACCGTGGCGGCGGCGAAGTCGCTGTTTTGAGTTTACAGCCTATAGGGGTTTTGCCCTGTATCGACTCGCCGGAGTGGCCCAAGATAGAGCGTTCCGTCTGGTCCGGTATGACCAGCTCGCCTCGACCAACGACGAGGGTTTGACGCGCGCCAAAGAGGGCGATCCCGGCCGACTATGGGTGGTCGCCGATACCCAGACCAAGGGGCGCGGCCGCAATGGCCGCGTCTGGTCGTCGCCGAGGGGCAATCTGCATGCGAGCCTGCTTCTGATCGATCCGGCGCCGCCGCACAGGGCCGCGGAACTCGGCTTTGTCACCGGCGTCGCGGCGGCTCACGCGTTGCGCGAAATCCTTGGCGGCGATCGGCGTGTTACGATCAAATGGCCGAATGACGTTCTCCATGACGGCGCCAAGCTTTGCGGAATATTGTTGGAGAGTGCAAATCTCCCCGATGGGCGCTTCGCGTGCGTTGCCGGTGTCGGCGTAAACTGCGGCCTGCATCCGGGAAATACGCGGTACAAAGCAACCAATCTCTCAGCGATCGCTGGCCAGCCGGTCGCTCCTGCAAGAGTGTTCGCGCGGCTTTCCGCGACGATGACGCATTGGCTCGATGTTTGGGCCGCAGGCGCCGGTTTCGCAGTAATTCGCGCCGAATGGCTCTCACTCGCCGCCGGTCTTGGCGCATGGGTCGGCGTGGCGCGGCCCTCGCAAACGGTCGAAGGCACGTTTCAAACGATCGATGCGACCGGACGGCTTATTCTCGAGCAGGCGTCTGGCGAGGTAGCGATCGAGGCGGGCGACGTTTTCTTTTCGCCGCGGCCCGTAAGCTCTGCCACGGCCGGGGGATAGAAAGTGCGCATTCAGGCGAGCGAATGCCGTTAAGGTCGCGGAAAGGCTCGTGCCCATGAACGCAGGAAACGACGAGCTCGTCTTTGTGCCTCTAGGAGGCCTCGGCGAAATCGGCATGAACCTCGCGCTTTACGGCTTTGGCCGCAAGGGACACTTGAAATGGCTGATGGTCGATTGCGGGGTGGCTTTCGCGGGCCCCGAACTCGCCGGGATAGACCTCATCATCCCGGACATAAGCTTTATCGAAAAGATGCGGGCTGATTTAGCCGGTCTCGTGATCACCCATGGGCATGAGGATCACATCGGCGCGGTCGCTGACCTATGGCCGCGGCTTGGGTGCCCCGTCTATGCGACGCGGTTCGCCGCCGCGCTTCTCGAAGCTAAGCGTCTCGCCGAGCCTGGTGCCCCGGATGTTCAAATCACCGTCGTCGCGCAAGGAGCAGCCATCGCGATCGGGCCTTTTGCTGTTGAATTTATCGCCATGGCGCATTCGATTCCCGAAAGCTCGGCGCTAGCCATCCGTACGCCGCTTGGCACGATCCTTCATTCCGGCGATTGGAAAATCGATGCCGCGCCGGGAATAGGCAAGCCGACCGACGCAAAACGTCTTGCCGCGATCGGCGCCGAGGGGGTTTTGGCTCTTGTCTCCGATTCGACAAACATTATGCGCGAGGGCGTGAGCCCCTCGGAAGCCGACGTCAGCAAGACTTTGCACGACATCGTCGGCGACGCTGCGGGGCGCGTCGTGGTTACCACTTTCGCTTCCAATGTGGCGCGCATTCGCGCCGTCGCCGAGGCCGCCATGGCGGCAAAGCGCACGGTCGTGCTCGTCGGCCGGGCGATGGAGCGGGTTGTCGCCGTCGCGCGGGACTGCGGCTACCTCGACGGCATTCCGGATTTTTTTCCCCAGGATGCGTTTGCCCACATGCCACGCGACAAACTGGTCCTGCTGGCAGCCGGAAGCCAGGGCGAAAGCCGTTCCGCGATCACCCGCATCGCGGAGGGCGACCACCCGGTCGTCACCCTCAATCCCGGCGACAAAGTGGTTTTTTCCTCGCGAACCATTCCCGGCAATGAAAGGGAGGTCGGCCGCATTATCAACAATCTCATAAGGTCAGGCGTCGAAGTCATCACCGATCGCACCCCGCTCGTCCACGCCTCGGGTCATCCGCGCCGCGGCGAGGTCGCGCAGCTCTACGCCTGGACCCGACCGCAAATCGCGATTCCCGCGCATGGCGAGGAGATTCATCTCGCCGAACACGCGGCTTTCGCCAAATTGCAGGGCACGCGCCATGTCATCGCGGCACACAATGGAGACGTTGTGTTGCTCGCGCCGGGACCCCCTGGGATCATCGGCGAGGTGCCAAGCGGGCGCCTGTGCAAGGACGGCAATAGCCTCGTTCCTCTTGGTGACGAAGCCCTGAAGATACGCCAGAGACTCGCGGTTTCGGGGATAGTGACAATTGCCTTGGCGGTTTCCGCGAAGGGCGATCTCGCCGGCGTGCCGGATGTCGTGACCGCGGGGATACCGGCGCGCGCCCGTGATGGCGCCGCGATCGACGCGATCGTCGATGACGCGCTGTTCCAGACCTTCGAACATTTGCCCCGGCAAAAGCGGCGCGACGCGGATATTGTCTCCACCGCGATCGAAAAAGCGGTGCGCAACGCCATCGCAGGGGCGTGGGGCAAGCGGCCCGCGGTCCATGTGCTGGTCGTCGAGGTTTGAGCGCGTGCGGGAGCAATTCGCGTGATCGGGCGAATGAATCATGTCGCCATCGCGGTCCAGGATCTCGCCGCCGCGAGCGCGCTTTATCGCGATGCGCTCGGCGCCAAGGTGAGCGGCCCCCTGCCCTTGCCGGACCACGGCGTGACGGTGGTTTTCGTCGAGCTCGAAAACACCAAAATCGAGCTGATCGAGCCGCTCGGCGAGCATTCCCCAATCGCCAATTTCCTCGCTGAAAATCCAGGCGGGGCGGTTCATCACATTTGCTTCGAGGTCGCCGACATTTTTGCGTCGCGCGAGCAACTGAAACGGGCAGGCGCGCGCGTGCTCGGCGATGGATGCCCTAAAGTCGGGGCACATGGCAAGCCGGTCCTTTTTTTGAGTCCGAAGGATTTTGCGGGAACCCTGATCGAACTCGAGCAGGCTTAAAAGCCCACTCGCACGCTCGCAGCGGTTCTCGGCTTTCGCCCCGCGCGTTTTGGGCCGGAAAAACCGCCTGGGTTTAATCCTTTCTTTTCACTCGCGGGCTAAAATTTATCGCCTAGTTCAAGGCCAATCGTCGGCGCGAACCATTTTTTGCCGATCTTTGTAAAATGTCCTTTATTTGTTCCCTATATGTCGGCATATTGTTTGTACTCCGACTGGTTGAGTGGACGTTAGCAATGTTCCTTGGATTGCTCCGGCGCCGCACCGAATTGAAAGCAGCAATCGCGGCCGACGCCCACCGCCTCATCGAAAGCTTCAACGAGTCCGCCTATTTCGAGGCGCGCGAACGGGTCCGGGGTCGCTGCATCGATGGC
>DATARJ010000195.1:0-6061 GCA_036264205.1 Methylocella sp. | reverse complement strand
ATGCATCCACCAACAACAGCTTTTTGAACAATGTAGTCATCCCATCCCTGCCCATGTCTGACGCTTTCGATATAGATTCAAATAGTTTAGTGAGCGGCTCGAATAACTTTGGCGGCAACCATGCTTTGGCGATAGGAGGATCGCGTTATTACCATTATGCAGGAAGCGATGGCGACAATCAGGCGGTCTGGAACACCGTATACTTCCCCGGTGGGGGCGATGACATTTTTGGAACAATACCGGTTACTGACATTGCAACAACGAAAGCGCCCATGGACTTCATTTTTCCTTTGTCGGACGCGCTCACCCTAACACTGGCGGGAAAACCGGTCACATTGTATGGTTGGCGAGCGGATACGGGACTCTATGGCCACTTTGGTCCGTCCTGAAACCGACCTTCGTCCGATTACCGGATTTCAAGGCTGAGCTTGCCGCTTTCGACGGATTTTGTTGGCAAAGCCAATTCGTCGACACGGGCCTCCCTTCACCCAAGCCGGGCGTCGGCGCGTCGAGCGCCGAAAATGCGGAATTTGTTTTCATCCAATCGATGTGGCTGCCGGTGGCCGCGGATTAGCCGCAGGATGCGGCCATGTCTGACGGCCTTCGCACCTGCGGCCATCATGAATCACTCTTGGTTCGAATATTGCAGGATGAACCCATGCGGAAGGCCTCGTGGCGGGGCAGGAAAAGGCGCCGCACGGCGGACCGCCGCCATCCACGCGGTATCGAGGGCGGGCTCGCCGCTCTTGTGGTAGAACGCCTGATGTGTGAGATGGCCTAGCTCATCGACGAAGAGACCGATTTGTCCCACGGCAATTAAATGCTGCGCGCGCACTTCCGGCGGAAGATGCAATTGGCGGGTTATTAACCCCATGAGCAAGGATTCATAGCTCGCCTTCTCGGTTCCACCACTGATCGGCGCTGACTTGGCTGCGGCCCCAATTGAATAGTTCGGCGCGGGAGATAAAGCGGCGAGCTGCTGCGTAGCCGTCGTTAGTTTACCCTGGGCGGGGGGGGCCTTGCTGTCTTGCTGCCTTCGTTTTTGCTGCGGTTTGGCCGGCGGCTCTGGCTGCGCCTTGTCGAGAGCCTCGGAATCCGGTGTGTCGTCGGCGAGCTTTTGCGGCTCCCCTGGCGGAGACGGCTTGGTCGCTTTCTCTTTTGTTGCAGTCGCTGCCTTTTCCTGTTCGGGCTTTTCTCGGGCAACCTGCGGCGCCGCGAGCTTCGGCGGTGGCGCCACGCGAGGCGCCTTCGTTTCCTTGTCGGGTTCCCCCTTGTGGGTTTGATCGTTATTGCCCGATAGCGGCGCATCGTGTGCGACTTCGACGTCGTCGAGTTGGGCCTTTTGGGGCGGCGTCTTCTCCTTCACCACGGGCGGGGTCACGAGATCGGGCGGCGCAGGGAGAGCTTTCTGCTCGGGCGGAAGCTCGGCGACAATCTCCACGGGAATTTCTTCCGTGGGGGGTGGCTCGGAGGCGACGGAGAAATCTTCGAAAAGAAGGATAAATAAAAGCAACGCGTGGGCAGCCAAACACGCCGTAAAAATCAAGGCGGATGGCCTGCGCGCCTGGCGTTCCCGCGGCACGATCAAACGTTGCGACGGATCCACCGTGAGGGCGGCATCAACGGGATCGCAGTTGAGCGTCACCTTGCCCTCGACTCCTCGGCCGTGGCCTTTATCATTTGCGCCAGAGCCAATGCCCAAAAACAAGCTTTCATAAGCGCGGATCGACGGTCTCCTTGCGGGTGCCGAGAACCGCGGCCTTTGCCACGGCGGTTTCGATCATCGGCACAATATCCTCGATCTTTTCGGCAACAAGATAGCGGACCTCCAAAGACGACTGGATAAATCGTCGCTCTCGCATATGCGCGAAAAGCCGCAATAACGGCTGCCAGAAGCCGGCGATGTCGGCGAGCACGACGGGCTTGGTGTGACGCTCGAGCTGGACCCAGCTCAATTGCTCGGTGAGCTCCTCCAAGGTTCCGATGCCGCCCGGCAACGCGACGAAGGCGTCGGCGCGCTCGAACATCAGACGCTTGCGCTCGTGCATGCTGCCGGCGACGAGGCATTCCTGGATTCCGGGTTGGGGTCCTTCCCTGCCGACCAAGAAATTTGGAATAATGCCGGTGACATGGCCGCCGCTGGCGAGCACCGAGCGAGCGATCGCGCCCATGAGACCGTTGGCGCCGCCACCATAAACGAGGCCGATGCCGGCCTTCGCCATGGCCTGGCCGAGTTTTTGCGCAGCGGCTTCGTAGCTCGGGCCGACACCTTGGGCTGAGCCGCAATAAACACAAATGTTGCGGACGAGGCGGGAGCCGGCCTCGACGACGATGGGCTTCGATGCCATCGCCGCTTGTCGCGCGCCGCCTGCTAGGGGTCAAGCGGGGCTTAAAATCGGAGGAAGCGGGGCATATTCACGTTGCATCGCCGCAACTGGAAATCCTTTCGCGGATCATGGTAATGCGAGGTCGAAAAGCCTAGAGGATGATCGCCGGATCGCCCTCTAGGGGTTTTTGAACGCTTCCGATCCGTTATCGCCGGCAAGCGAGCCAGATGTCGCGTCCTTTCTTTTTCAATGCTCCGGCGCCTCAAGCCGAGGCTTCCCCAAAATCGGCGCGGGGCTCGGCCCTCCGCAAACTCTGGCCCTACATCTGGCCGTCCGGGCGGCGTGACTTGGCGCTGCGGATTTTCGCGTCCGTGGCGTTGCTGCTGGCCGCGAAGATCATCACGATTGCCGTTCCCTATTCCTTCAAATGGGCCACGGATGCCATGAGCGATCCGGCGCGGGCTTCCCTTTCCGCCGTCATCGCGGGTCCGCTGGCCTTCACGCTTCTTTATGGCGGTCTGCGCATTTTGATGGCGCTCCTCACCCAGGCCCGCGATGCGATCTTCGCCGATGTCGCGATGCATGCCGTGCGCCGTCTCGCGCGCGACGTATTTGCGCATTTGCATTTGCTGTCGCTGCGCTTTCACCTCGAACGCAAGACCGGCGGTCTTACCCGGATCCTTGAACGCGGCCGCAATTCGATCGAGACGATCGTGCGCGCGACGATGCTGACGGCGGTTCCGACGGTTGTCGAATTCGTTCTGATCCTGGCGGTTTTTCTCTATCAATTCGATTGGCGTTATGCTGGCGTGGTGACCTTGATGATCCTTGCCTATATGGGGTTCACCACCGCGGCGACCAATTGGCGGATCGCGATCCGGCGGGCCATGAACGAGAGCGATACCGACGCAAATACCAAGGCGATCGACAGCCTGCTCAACTTCGAGACGGTCAAATATTTCAATGCCGAGGAGCGCGAGAAGCAACGCTACGACAAATCCATCGCCCGCTACGAACGCATGAGCATAAAGACCTACACGTCGCTGGCCTGGCTCAACGCCGGGCAGGCGGTCATTTTTACATGTGGGTTGACGGCCGCAATGGCGATGAGCATTGCCGGCATCGAGAGCGGCGCCAATACGATCGGCGATTTCGTCCTCATCAATGCGATGATGATTCAGCTCTATCAGCCGTTGAACTTCATGGGCGTCGTCTATCGCGAGATCAGGCAAGCGGCGATCGACATCGAAATGATGTTCTCCGTTCTCGCGCAGCACCCCGAGGTCGAGGACCGCCCGGGCGCGAAGCCTCTTGCCGTGACAAACGGCAGGCTTTCGTTCGAGCATGTGTCTTTTAATTACGACCCGCGCCGGGCGATTCTGAAGGACGTGAGTTTCGATGTGCCGGCCGGAAAAACCGTGGCGGTTGTCGGTCCCTCGGGGGCTGGCAAATCCACGCTGTCGCGCTTGATTTTCCGTTTCTACGAACCGTCGGCCGGGCGGATCGCCATCGATGGTCAGGATATCGCGATGGTGACCCAAACCTCGTTGCGCGCCGCGATCGGGATGGTTCCGCAGGACACGGTGCTTTTTAACGATACGATCGCCTATAATATCCGCTACGGCCGCTTTGACGCGAGCGATGCGGAAGTGCGCGAGGCGGCGCGCCTGGCGCAAATCAAACATTTCATCGAGCATATTCCGGGCGGTTACGAGGCGCAGGTCGGGGAACGCGGCCTAAAGCTCTCGGGCGGCGAAAAGCAGCGCGTCGCCATCGCCCGAACCATTTTGAAGGCGCCGCCGATCCTCGTTCTCGACGAGGCGACCTCGGCGCTTGACTCCTTTACCGAGGGCGAGATTCAGGACGCTCTCGATCTTGTCGCGAAGGACCGGACGACCCTCGTGATCGCGCATAGGCTCTCGACAATCGTCAATGCCGACGAGATCATCGTGCTCGACAAGGGCAGGATCGCGGAGCGCGGCGCGCATGCCTCGCTGCTTGCCCGAAACGGGATCTATGCGGCGCTATGGAAACGCCAGAACGAAGTGAGGCAAGCCGAGGAAACCCTGCGCCGCGCGGCCATCGAGGAGGGCGGCAGGCTCAGCATCAAGATCGAGACGGATGGATCGCCGGAGGAGGGCGGCGAGCCAGAGGAAAGTCCGCTGGAGGAGGACGAGGTGATGACCAGTCTTTGAGGGTGCCTGAGCAAATACGCCAGGCACCCGCTAGCTCTTTGTGGGCCTGCGGAGCGGTCACATTGAAGGATCTGAACCAAAGCAAGTTTACAATATTTGTATGGGAGAGGCAAAGAAGCCGCTTGTTGAAACGCATTCACATCCCCTCGCCAAGGGACCCTCATAATATGACTAATATGGTAGACTAACTGCAGTCAATCGAGTTCTTGTTGTATTTGAGTCACAGGTCCGCAATTCGATTGCCCGGCAGCACTCGCGGCGCCACTCTTAGCCCGCACTCTCCTCGCGAAGCATTGCAAGCCGAAGCCATTCCCCTTCGGCCTGCGCGAGCGCCGCCTCAGCTTTCGTGAATGCCGCCGAAACGTCCGCGAATTTCGCAGGGTCACGCGCGTAAAACCCGGTATCGTCAAGCAGAGACTGGAGCCTTGCCTTGAGTGCATGCAACTCCTCGATGCGCGCCGGCAGATTATCAAGAACCTGCCTTTCCCTGGAAGAGAGGCGCGGCTTTGCCCTTTGCGCACGAACGGCAGCGCGCTGTGGTTTGTCTCGGCCAGCAGCAGGCGCGGACAAAGTTGGCGCAGCACTCACTCCCGCGCCGCGTTGCGCCACCATATCCGAATAGCCGCCGGCATATTCGATCCAGCGACCGCCGCCCTCCGCGACGAGCACCGAAGTCGTCACCCGGTCGAGAAAATCGCGATCATGGCTAACGATGAGCAGGGTTCCTTTGTAGTCGGCGAGCATTTCCTGCAAGAGATCGAGTGTTTCCAGATCGAGATCGTTGGTAGGCTCGTCGAGGACGAGGAGATTGGATGGCCGGGCCAAGGCCTGCGCGAGCATCAGCCTTCCGCGTTCGCCTCCCGAGAGACGTCCGATGGGCGTGCGCGCCTGTTCCGGGCCGAACAAAAAATCCTTCAGATACCCGACGACATGCTTGCGCTCGCCGTTGATCTCGACGAAATCGCTGCCGCCGGTGAGCGCGTCCTGCAAGATCGTTTCCGGATCGAGACTCGCGCGGCCCTGGTCAAGTGTCGCTAGCGCAAGATTGGTGCCATGCCGGATGGAGCCCTGGTCCGGGACCAAGGTGCCGGTCAGGAGGTTGACGAGCGTCGTCTTGCCCGCGCCATTGGCGCCGATCAGGCCGAGACGATCGCCGCGCAGGATGCGGACCGAGAAACTCTTGACGATCACGCGCTCGCCAAAAAATTTCGCTAAGTCCTTGGCTTCGATGACGAGCTTGCCGGAAATATCCGCCTCGCTTGCTTCGAGTTTCAATCCGGTGAACCCGCCCCGCTGGCGCCGCGCGCGCATCGCCGCAAGGCCTTCGAGGCGTTTCTGGTTGCGCTTGCGCCGCGCGGTGACGCCATAACGCAGCCAGTGTTCCTCGGCGGCGATCTTGCGATCGAGCTTATGCCGCGCGCGCGCTTCGTCTTCGAGCGCAAGGTCGCGCCAGGCCTCGAATTGGGAAAACCCGCGCGCGAGAAAACGGGTCCGGCCGCGATCGAGCCAGACCGTGTTCCGCGAAAGATTTTGCAGGAA
>DATARJ010000186.1:0-2776 GCA_036264205.1 Methylocella sp. | reverse complement strand
GGGCGGGGTGAGTTTCCCCGCAATTGACTGGTCCAATTGGCTGGAAGTAAGCCGAGTTCGACCCCAGCCAGCGGCCAAGGACGAGGCGACATTCGTTTTTGTCGATTTTGACCGGCGGCGCTGCTTATCATTGTAGTGGACACGCAGCTCTCCTATAAGGACCGGGAAAGGCCGGGCCCGATCCGGGGCCTTGGCGGTAATCGCTCGATTTCTTGGGCGTCACCTTGCAAAAGAGAATCTCATGCCGTGGAGCAGTGAAGGCGGAAATGGCGGCTCTTGGAAGCCCGGCGGCCCCGGGCCTTGGGGGCAAAAGCCGGGCGCGCCACCCCCGGAATTCGAAGAATTCCTCAAGCGTGCGCATGAGAAGCTCAAACAATGGATGCCGGGACCCGGGGGAATACCCGGGGGAATACGAGGACGCGGCGTTCTTGCCTTGGCTCTCGTCGGCACGATCGTTTGGCTTGTGTCCGGGTTTTACACGGTCGGCCCGAACGAAGTCGGGCTGAACAGGATTTTTGGCCGCTACACGGGCAAGACCGCGCCGGGGTTAAACTACAATTTGCCGTTCCCCATCGGCAGCGTGGAGAAGCTCTCTGTCACCGATCGCAACACGACGAATATTGGCTTTGGCTTGCGTCAAGACATGCGCACGAGTGGGCAAAGCTCGCTCGATCTGCCCGAAGAGAGCCTGATGCTCACCGGCGATGAAAATATCGCCGACGTCAAATTTGTCGTGATCTGGCAGATCGACCCGGCGCGCCCCGAGGATTACGCTTTCAAGATCTCAAACCAGCGCGAAACGGTGAAGGCGGTGGCCGAGAGCGCCATGCGCGAGGTCATCGGCCGCGGCCAGATCCAGCGAATTTTGACCGCCGATCGCCCAAAGATCGAGGCGGACGTGCAAGAGCTCATGCAAGGGGTCCTCAACGGGTATAAGGCCGGCATCCTGGTGTTGCAGGTGCAATTGCAATCCGTCGACCCGCCCGAGCAGGTCATCGCTGCCTTCAAGGACGTGACCGCGGCGCAGCAAGACCAGAACCGTTTGCGCAACGAGGCCGAGGCCTACGCCAATCGGGTCGTTCCCGAGGCCAACGGCAAGGCCGCGGCGATTGTTCAAGAGGCGGAAGGCTACAAGCTCCAAACCGTCGCCCAGGCGACCGGTCAGGTTTCCCGCTTCGCCCAAGTCTACGCGCAATATAAAAAAGCGCCCGAGGTGACGCGCGAAAGACTCTATCTCGAGACCATGGAACGTGTCCTCGCCGGCATGGACAAGGTTATTCTCGATCAGAGCGGCGGGCAAGGCCAGGGGGTCGTTCCCTATTTGCCGCTCGGACCCTTGACGCCGAACGTAAGTGAGGGAGGCCGCAAATGAAGAACGCGGCTACCTTCGGCACGATCGCCGCCCTCGTCCTCATCCTGATCGTGGCGCTGGCCTCGGTGTTCACCGTCGACCAAACCGAGCAGGCAATCGTCTTGCGTTTCGGCGAGCCGGTCGCCGGGCGCGGTCTCATCACCACGCCAGGGCTCCATTTTAAATATCCCTTCATCGAGAATGTCGTTTTTCTCGACAATCGGATCCTTGTTGTCGAGGCGCCGAAGCAGGAAGTGCTCGCGTCCGACAACAACCGGCTCGACGTCGATTCCTTCCTCCGCTACCGGATTGTCAATCCGTTGAAATTCTATCAGACGCTCCACTCGCCCGACCTGGCGAGCGGTCAGCTGGGCTACATCTTGAACTCGGCGGTGCGCCGGGTGCTAAGCGAGGCGAACATGACCGAAATCGTGCGCGATAAACGCGGCGACCTCATGTCCAAGATCCGCGAACAGGTGAACCAGCAAGGCGGCAATTTCGGCATCGCCGCCGTCGACGTGAGAATCCGCCGTGCCGATTTGCCAAGGCAGATTTCCGAAAAAGTGTATAGCCGGATGCAGAGCGAGCGAGCGCGCGAGGCGGCGCAGTATCGCGCCCTAGGCTCCCAGCAGGCACAAACCATTAGGGCCAAGGCCGACCGCGACGTGGTGGTGCTGCTCGGCAACGCGCAGCAACAAGCCGACCAGACGCGGGGCGCAGGCGACGCGGAAAGAAACCGCATTTTCGCCGAGGCCTACGGCAAGGACCCTGATTTTTTCGCCTTCTACCGGTCGATGCAGGCCTATGAAACCGGATTGAAAGGCGGCGACACGCGCATGGTCGTCAGCCCGAAATCGGACTTCTTCCGCTTTTTCGGCACGCCCGATGGGCATCCGGCCGCGCCCGTTGCGCCCACCACCAGCCGCTGACCGCGTTCGATCCCGGCACGCTCGAAATTGGACCGAAAAATCTCTTGCGTCCGCGATCCGGCATTTGTTCGGAGCGCAGGAGAGAACTACAACGGCGCAGGTTGGCGAGAGCGCGCGTACCTTCGCCCGGGACGATCCTTCGATCTTGACGGCCGCCATAACGAAGACAAAAGATCGTGCGCGACTTCGTCCGCGCGTTTCGCGCAAGAATAGTTGCTCGGCACGCCGGCTATCTCTCGAAGAGCGTTTCGATCGCGAGATCATGATGCGGATGGCCGCGTTGGGCTGCTGGGGCGGCAGGTCATGACTCACACCAAGAATAAGGTTTCCCAAGTAACCTTTGCCTTTTGGGTCATGAAGATTAGCGCGACAACTCTGGGCGAGACGGGCGGGGACCTTCTGTCCATGACATTGAATTTGGGCTACGTTATTAGCACCGTTATATTTTTCGGCATTTTCCTCATTACTCTCGTGGCACAGGTTGGTTCGAAATCAT
>DATARJ010000081.1:0-3439 GCA_036264205.1 Methylocella sp. | reverse complement strand
GATCGCGACGGAATTTCGTCCCGTCCCGGCGCGGTATCCACGTCCGATGACGCGGATTGGGGAACCTCTCCCGCATCGGCTTTCGCACTCGCAGGCGAAGCCTCGACTTCTTCTCCTTGTGGGGCAACCGCCTGCGCTTGAATCTGCCGGTCATCCGTGGCGAAAGCCGATGCGGCGTTTGACGCGACGGCAGCGTCGCGGCCCCGGCCAGCGCGGGACGCGCGCGGCGCCCGGCGCCCGCGACGCGCCTTTCCGGCGCCCTCTTCGGCGATGCCGCCGCCCAAGGCGCCTGGTTCGGGCTTGACTTCGAGCTGGGCGCCACCGGCGGCCCCGGCAGTGAGGTTTCCGGAAGTTTCGCGGGGAGCACGTCCGCCACCACGGGAACGCCGGCGCCCGTCGCGATGACCTGCTTCCGTTTCATCGTTACCGGGGAAAGGCGCCTGTCCGGTTTCGGCTTCGCTTTCAAGGGCCCCGCTTCGCCGCAGCCCGCCGATCTGGGCCATGGCTTCCAAGGCATCGTCCGGCGGCTGTGGCGCGTTTGCGGCTATTCCGGAGCCCTCGCGGTCGCCGCCACGGCCACGTCTGCGTCTGCGTCTGCGCCTTTGCCCGCCATCGGCCTCGTTTTTTTCGCCATCGCTGGGTTCAGCGCCGCCATACGGCATCTCTTCCACTGGACCGGCATCGGCCAGCGCGCCTTCCGTATCGGCCGGTTCATCGAACAAACTATCGGCTATCGCCGCGCGCGGCGCTTCTTCCGGCGCAAATGCGGGAATCTCTTTCGCCCCCGCCGCGGGCTCGCCGCGTTCCAGCGTATAATAATTCGTCCCGGAGAGACCGTCGTCCGCGGCGATCGTCAACGATGCGCCAAACCGCTTTTCCAAATCGCGCAAATGCGCGCGTTTCTGATTGAGGATATAAAGCGCGACGGCCGTTTTTGTATTGACGATGAGGTCATAACTCGAATTCTTGATCAGGGCATCTTCCAGAACGCGAAGGACGTGCAGGGCGATCGACGCCGTCGAGCGAATCATCCCTGCGCCTGCGCAATGCGGACAGACGACGGTCGAGCCCTCGATGACCCCGGTGCGCATGCGCTGGCGCGACATCTCGAGAAGACCGAAATGCGACAGCCGGCCGATCTGAATACGGGCCCGGTCGTTTTTGAGGGCATCCTTCAGGCGGCGTTCGACGGCGCGATTGTTGCGATTCTCCTCCATGTCGATGAAATCGATGACGATGAGACCGGCAAGATCGCGCAGACGCAATTGGCGGCTGATCTCGTCGGCGGCTTCGAGATTGGTTCGAAGCGCGGTATCCTCGATATTATGTTCGCGGGTGGAGCGGCCGGAATTGACGTCGATTGCGACCAAGGCCTCGGTTTGATTGATGATGACATAGCCGCCCGACTTCAAGGTTACCTGGTTCGAGAACATGGCGTCGAGTTGCGTTTCGGCGCCGGACTTCGCGAACATCGGCTGCGGATCGCGATAGGGCTGGACCATCTTGGCATGGCTAGGCATCAGCAAGCGCATGAACTCCTTGGCCTCGCGATAGGCGTCTTCCCCCGCGACCACGATCGCGTCGATGTCCTTATTATAAAGATCGCGGATCGACCGCTTGATCAGCGAACCCTCTTCGTAGACCAGCGTCGGGGCGCTCGACTGCAAAGTGGTTTCGCGCACCGTTTCCCACATTCGCAGCAGATATTCGAAATCGCGCTTGACCTCGGCCTTGGTGCGCGCTGCGCCGGCGGTGCGGACAATAACACCCATGCCTTCCGGAACTTCGAGTTCCTGAGCAATGGATTTAAGCCGCTGGCGGTCGGTCGAGTCGGTGATCTTGCGCGAGATGCCGCCGCCCCGCGCGGTATTCGGCATCAAAACCGAATAACGCCCGGCAAGCGACAAATAGGTGGTCAGCGCTGCTCCCTTGTTGCCGCGCTCTTCCTTGACGACCTGAACGAGGAGAACTTGTCGGCGTTTGATGACCTCCTGGATTTTATACTGCTTGCGCGGGCGGGGCGGGCGAGCGGGCATCTCTTCCATCGCATCGCCGCCGAGCTGTTCGATCTCGGCCGCTTCGTCCTCGCCTTCATCGCCGGTATCGCCGCCAAGCTCGCCACCCTCCGGCGTGGCAGAGTTCATTTGCGAGGCGCCCTCACTCGCCGCCGGGCCGGCGTCGTCCCCCGCGAGAACATTTGCGGAGTCAGCGGCGGCATCAACGAGGGGCTTTTCACCGATGCTATTCGGCGCCCCCGGTTCCGGAATGGAGTCGGCCTGTGCCATGAGGTCTTGGGCACGCGCGCCGACGAATTCGCCCGGCGGGGAGCGAGTCCCGGCGGCGAACGGCTCCAGTCCCGCCTCTTCGCTTTCCGCCTCCGGGCGGACACGGTCTGCCGCGTCCGAGGACGCTTCGCCGGCGTAGGCCTCGGACAGGGTTGGGTCTGGGCCGCGCCGTTTCTCCGCCCGGTTGCCATTGCGATCGCCACGCCGGTAGCGGCGGCTGCGCCGCGCTGGCCGGGAAATGTCTTCTTCCTCGTCGCGTTGAGACCTCGCCTCTTCCTCGATCAGGGCCTGACGATCTGCGATGGGAATCTGATAATAATCAGGGTGGATTTCCGAGAAAGCAAGAAAACCATGCCGGTTGCCGCCGTAGTCGACGAAGGCGGCCTGAAGCGAAGGCTCGACCCGCATGACCTTGGCTAGATAAATATTGCCGCGCAGCTGTTTCTTGCTGGCGGCTTCGAAATCGAATTCCTCGACCCGGTTACCGCGAAGGACGACCACTCTGGTTTCTTCGGGGTGGGACGCATCGATAAGCATTTTGTTGGCCATGTGAAACTCGTTCAGGCGCGACGCGCAAAAGGCCAGTGTCGCCAGCCAAGGTCCGCAAACCGGACGCCGGAGCTAGGCGTGGCCGGCGCAAGGCCGCATCACGCAATGGATGGGAGAGGGAGTGAGAAAAAGGAGGCGGGGCGCGGCAAAACGCGCCGCTGCTCGGCGTTCCGCCGCGGAACAAACTGGGACGCGCCGTGCGGTGATGGGAAAGTTCGGTCCGGCGGCTTCGGTCCTTGCGGCAACGCATGAACCCGGCAATCACGCCTTTGGAAGCAACAACCACGGCCGGCCACGCAACCGGGAGGATGTCACACCCTAATTGATCGACGGCCGCTAATAGCCCCATTGCGGGACAGGTCATATCCTCTTTCACCTATCGGGAACGGCGCCCCTAAATGGAAACCGTCCAAACATCAATCCTTGCTGCGGCGCCTCGGGTTGCGGCAGCGCCAGAGCATCTTTGTTCCAGCTCCGTTCAAGCTCAGGCCTTCGCATCGCGACGCAACTAGCTGAAATACCAAGAATAGACGCAACGCTGGAAATTCCCGTGATTTCTGATTCGCAAATTTCCGGTCCGGCAAGGAATTGTTATTTATATCGGC
>DATARJ010000021.1:0-9988 GCA_036264205.1 Methylocella sp. | reverse complement strand
CAATGGCGGCGGCGTCCGCCGCATTCTGCATGCCGCGCTTGTGCTCATACCAATAGGAAGTCTCGGCCGCGAGTCCCATCGCTCCGACGAGGACCGGCATGGCAAGCGCGACGAGCACGACCACGACGCCGCTCCGATCGCCGGAAAATCGGCGCGGCCATGATAGTAAATAGCGGCAATATTTATCAATGAATGAGCGCATCATCGGTTTTATTCCTTATCCAACTCGACGTATTCGAGCCGCGATTGTCTAATACGTTTGATACACATGCTTTTTTTAATTACTCATTTAAATAATACTTAAATTTTGATTGATTGCTTGGGTATGGCCTCAACTCTTGTCATTCGGCGCACGCTCCCGTCGGCGGTCCGGGAAGGGGAAACCGTGCAAGAGGAGCTTTTGCCCAACACACTATCCACCGGCCGATTGGTTGCGGTCCTGGTAAAAAAAGAGCAAAAGCTCTACTGTCTGGTGCCTGATTTTCGATTCGCGCCGCGGGCGTGGCGCAACCGTCGTTTCCCTTGGGAGGAGCTTGTCATGGCCGACATCAACGCAACCGTTTCCAAATACCTCGAACAAATTTCCCAAATCCTCGAGAAACCCTACCGCGCGCTGGCGCTGGGTGCCGGTTTAACGTTCCTTATTCTCCTTCTCTATCACGTCACGAACCTGGGAGGCGGCTATTTCGGCGCATTCTTCACGTTCCTGCATGTCGTCTCGGGCATCACGTGGATCGGTCTTCTCTATTATTTCAACCTGGTGCAAATCCCCACCATGCCGAAGATTCCGTCGCAACTGAAACCCGCGATTGGCGAATATATATTGCCCGAGGCACTATTGTGGTTCCGGTGGTCGGCACTCGCCACCGTGGTGACCGGCCTCATCGTGTTTTCTACCAGCAGCGCGGTCCACAACCTAACCCTTATCACCGGAGCCATCCTCGGCCTCATCATGGCCTTCAATGTTTGGTTCGTCGTATGGCCGAACCAGAAGAAAGTGCTTGGCCTCGTTCCCGCCGACGACGAGGCCAAGGCGGCGGCCGCGCGGCTCGCGATGCTGACCTCGCGCGCCAATTTCGCCCTGTCGCTGCCGATGCTTTATTGCATGGTGACGGCACGGCTTGTCGGATGATTTTCGATTCGATCCGCCATCGCGGTTGCGTGGCGCTTGTCTCTGGCAAGCGCGACGTGGCCTATTCCACCGTGACGCTTTTGGCGAGATTGCGCGGCTGGTCGGCGTCCTTCCCCATGACGACGGCGGTATGATAGGCGATCAATTGGACCGGTAGCGCATAGACCATCGCCGCGAACTCCGGCGCGACATCCGGCATGACGATGGTGGCGGCTGCCTCGGTGGCAAAATCGTGGGCGAGCCGGGCATCGCCAATCAGGATAAGTCTTCCGCCGCGAGCGGCGACTTCCTGCATGTTCGAGAGCGTTTTTTCGAGCACGGAGTCATTAGGAGCGATGACGATCACCGGCATGTCCTGGTCGACGAGCGCGATCGGCCCATGTTTCAGCTCCCCCGCCGCATAGCCTTCGGCATGAATATAGGAAATTTCCTTGAGTTTCAGCGCCCCTTCGAGCGCCAACGGATAGGATGTGCCGCGGCCAAGATAAAGCACGTCGCGAACCTTGGCGATTTCCCGGGCCAAGATCTCGACGGCGCTTTCGCATTTTAGCGCTTGCGCGATGAGCCCCGGAATCGCCATGAGTTCGGAAACGAGCCGCGCCTCCGCTTTCTCGTCGAGGACGTTGCGTGCCTTGCCGAAAGCCAGTGCGAGGCAGGCGAGCACCGCGAGCTGACACGTGAAAGCTTTCGTCGAAGCAACGCCGATTTCTGGGCCGGCCAGGGTCGGAGCGACAATGTCGCTCGCGCGCGCTATCGTCGAGGTTGCTTCATTGACCACTGCCACGATCTTCTGTCCCTTCGCCTTGGCGGCGCGAAGGCACGCCAACGTATCGGCCGTCTCCCCCGATTGCGAGACCAGGATGGTCAACCCTCCTGGCTGGAGCGGCGGGTCGCGATAGCGAAACTCGGAGGCGATTTCGACATCGACGGGAAGCCGCGCAAATCGCTCAAACCAATATTTGGCGGTGAGCCCCGCGAAATAGGCCGTGCCGCAAGCGCAAATTGTCAGGCGCTGGAGAGCAACGATGTCGACGGGCGGAACGAAAGGCAATGCCGCGCGGCCGGCTGGCATGTTGAGATAATGCCCAAGTGCGCGGGCGGCGACCTGGGGTTGCTCGTGGATTTCCTTCGCCATGAAATGGCGATAATTGCCCTTGTCGATCAGCGAGGCCGAAGCTGCCGATCTGATTTTTCGCCGCTCGGCCAACTTGCCTTCGGCGTCGTAGAATCGCGCGGACATATGGGTCAGTACGACCGAGTCGCCATCCTCCAGATAGGCGATCGTGCCCGTGAAAGGGACCAGGGCAAGCGCATCGGAGCCAAGCAACATTTCACCGCCATGTTCGCCTTCCCCAAATCCAACCGCGAGCGGCGCGCCGCTGCTGGCGCCGATCAAAAGATCCTCCTCGCCGTCGAAGATCAGAGCGAGCGCGAATGCACCCCTCAGGCGCGCCAGGCTCGAAGCCACGGCCTCGACCGGCGCCAAGCCACCGCGCATGGTTTCGCTCACGAGATGGGCGATGACTTCGGAATCGGTCTCGGTCGAAAATTCGTGGCCCTTGGCTTGCAGCTCGCCGCGCAACTCCCGGAAATTCTCGATAATGCCATTATGCACGACGCCGACATTCGCGCTGACATGCGGATGCGCGTTATTTTCGCTTGGCCTCCCATGCGTTGCCCAGCGGGTGTGGCCGATGCCAATCCTGCCCGAAAGGGGCTCGGCGGCGAGACGAAGCTCCAGATTTTTGAGCTTGCCGCTCGCCCGCCTCCGGGTCAGCCGGCCCGCTTCCAAAGTCGCGATCCCAGCGGAATCATAACCGCGATATTCGAGGCGCTTCAGCGCATCGAGAATGGAGCTGGCGACCGGACCCCGGCCTAGCATCGCAACGATTCCGCACATTAATAACCATCCTTTGTGTTGCGGTTGCATTGAGAGTTCGCGGTCATTGGCTCACCCCGGATCGACATGGGACCCCATGGATTAGACGCCGCTGGCGAGCTTGCGGCTCTTCGGGTGCCTTGACATAACAGGACCGCGCTCATTTCCGGTTCTTGTCCCGCATCGCCCTTGCCCAGCCGGGTTTTTCGATCTGGCCCGCGCGGGCCAGCGCTAGCGCATCGGGGGCGACGTCTTGCGTGATCACGGACCCCGATCCCACGTAGGCGCCATCGCCGATCTTGACCGGCGCCACCAAGGCGCTGTTCGAGCCGATGAACGCATGCGCCCCAACCTCCGTGCGATATTTGGCGAAGCCGTCGTAATTGCACGTAATCGTTCCCGCGCCGACGTTCGTCCGGGCGCCGATGCTGGCATTTCCAATGTAGCTCAAATGGTTAATCTTGGCGCCGGCGCCGACATCCGAGGCCTTCACCTCGACGAAATTGCCGATGCGCACGTCTTGTGCGAGGCCGGTACCGGGGCGCAGCCTCGCGAACGGACCGACCGACACATTCTGGCCGATCGTCGCGCCCTCCAAGTAGGAAAACGAACGGATGTGGCTGCCTTCGCCGACATCGACCCCCGGACCGAAGACCACGTGCGGCTCAACGACGGCGTCGCGGCCAAGCCGCGTGTCGAACGCTAGGGTCACGCTCGCAGGATCCCTTAGTGTCGCGCCTTCCCGCATCGCTTTCGCGCGAAGCCGCGCCTGTAACGCGGCCTCGGCGGCGGCGAGCTGCGACCGCTCGTTGACGCCTAGAACCTCGTCCTCGGCGGCGATCACGGCGGCGACCTCAAGACCGCGCGATCTGGCGACGGCGACGATGTCAGTCAGGTAAAATTCCTTCTGGCTGTTGGCATTGTCGATGGCGTCGAGAAGCGCCAAGGCGTGGCGTCCGTCGATCGCCATCAGACCGGCGTTGCAAAGTTTGATGTCGCGCTCTACCACGCTCGCGTCGCGGTCCTCGCGAATGGTTTTGAGGGCGCCGGCCTCCAGAATAAACCTTCCATAGCCCGTAGGCTGTTGTGTCTCGAACCCCAAGGCGGCGACTGCGTTCTGGCCTCCCGCAAGCGCCTCGCGCAGGGCGGCGAAAGTCTCCGGGCGAACCAGAGGCGTATCCGCGAAGACGACGAGAAGATCGTCATAGCCCCTGGCGATCGCCTCGCGCGCGGCAAGTACCGCATGTGCGGTTCCAAGCCTCTCGTGCTGGATCGCGATTCCGGCATCGCGCATGATCGTCCTGGCTTCCGCCATGACCGCGTCGTGGTTTGGACCCGCCACGACGACGGTCCGCTCGGCACCGGCTTCGACGAGCGCGCTTAAAACATGGGCGAGCATGGAGCGGCCGGCTAGCTCGTGCAACACCTTGGGCCGCGCCGAGCGCATCCGCGCGCTCTCGCCCGCCGCAAGAACGATTGCCAGACAGGTGCGGCCTTGAAAATGATAGGGGCCCATGAATCGTGCCTCCAGGCGCCGAGGAGTCTCGCTCGAATCGCGGATGGGAAACGCTTATAGCCACAAAATTGAAAATTCGCTCACGCGCAACCTTGCCGGACCGCGCCGGGAGTTCCAACAAGCCTGAACATTTTCCAGGGTTAGGAGGCGCATCGCATCGAAACCGGAAAAGCTTATTGGCGTAAAAACACCCAAAAGGGAACTTACGTTCGCCCGGTTATCGTCTATAGAGATAACACTAAAGCGTTTTCTAAAAGTGCGGCGCGATCAGGCGCCGGCCAAGCCGGATTCATGGTCGAGCGCCGGGAGATCTTAAAGTTCGTCCTTGGCGGGATGGCTGGCGGGATCGCCGCCCGCGCCGGCGTCGCCTTGTCGGCAAATGTCGCGACCCCCGCCGCCGGGCAGGAGGCTCCCCAAGGCTTCGCCTTGGGCGAACCATCGCCGTTCGATCCAAACATGGTTACCGACGCCGCCAGAATCTTGTCGGAACAACCGTTCAAATCGCTTTCGGCCGACATCCCCGAAGTGTTTCGCGACCTTGGCTACGAACAATATGCGGCCATTCGGCAGCGCCCGGGGACCGCGATCTGGGCCCCGGACAATACCGGCTTCGCGATCGAGCCGCTGCATCTCGGGTTCATCTTTCGGACCACGATGGAAATCAATCTTGTCGCGGAAGGCAAAGCCCGCCGCGTCATTTATGATCCGGCGTTGTTTGATTTTGGCAAGCTCGCCGTCCCCAAAAACCTTGGCGACATCGGTTTTTCCGGTTTTCGCGTGCTCGCGCAAGGCCAGGACGGTTTTTCCGGGCTCGCCATTTTCCAAGGGGCAAGTTTTTTTCGCGCCGTGGCGCCAGGCCAAACCCTGGGCACCATGGCAAGGGCCATGTCGATCAAGACCGCCGATCCGCGTGGCGAGGAATTTCCAGCATTCCGCACGGTTTGGATCGAACGTCCGACGCGCGCCGCCGGCGCGCTCGTCATGCACGCGCTGATCGGTTCGGAAAGCGTGACCGGTGCTTATCACTTTACCCTGCGGCCCGGCGAAGCCACGATCATCGACACGGAGTGTGCTCTGTTCGCCAGGGGAGTGGTCGATAATTTGGGCCTCGCCACGATGAGCGCGACCCATCTCTCCGGCCCGATCGACGAGCGCCGCAGTGACGATCTGCGCCCGAGCGTGAGCGAGGTAACCGGCCTCCAGATATTGACCGGCAAGGGGGAGTGGCTGTGGCGGCCGGTCGCCAATCGCGACACTTTGCAAATTTCAACCTTCGTCGATGAAAATCCGCGCGGGTTCGGCTTTCTTCAACGTGACCGCAATTTCGATCATTACCAGGACGATGATCAGCACTTCGAGACCCGCCCCTCGCTCTGGATCGAACCGATCGGCGATTGGTCGGCGGGCGGCGTCCAACTCATCGAAGTCCCCTCGGAATCCGAAAACAACGAGAATATTATTGGCTATTGGAAACCGAAGAAGCCGCTTGCCGCCGGAAGCGAGACATTTTTCGCTTATCGGCAGTTCTGGTGCTGGAACCCGCCGGAGCCGCCGCCGCTGGCCATCGTCACGCAGTCGCGTTCGGGGCGGAGCTCGTCGCCGAAGCGCCGCCGCTTTATGGTTGAATTCTCCGGCGAAAGTTTGGGTCTCCCGCAAAACGCCGGAGCCCTGAAGCCGGATTTGAACGCTTCACCGGGATCGATAACCGCGGTTCGAACATTTACCTCGGCGGACAAAAAATCCTGCCGGATCCTGTTCGAACTCGATCCTGGGAGCGAAGCCTTTTCGGAATTGCGCCTGGTAATGGAGGCGGCCGGCAAGCCCGTAAGCGAGACTTGGCTTTATCGATGGACGCTCTGACCAATTCACAGCCAACCGAACCGGTCGTGACGCCGCTGCGCCCCGGAGAGGGTACGCTCGCGTCCGACGCATTCTTCGTGCCGCCCGAAGCGCCACTTGCGATGCCGGCGCAAAGGCTTACCGAGTTCAGCCGGGCTGAGCGGCACCGGAACGTCGCCCATCACCCGGTTTTCGGCGGCTGGCTCGCGCGACTCTTTGTGTTCGGCGGCGGCCTGGGCTTGACAGTCTACGGTGCCCACGAAATGTACAAAGTGGTCGAGGTTGGCGGAGTGACGCCCCTCAAATGGGCCCTCCTTTTTCTCTTCGTCGCCAATTTTTCCTGGATTGCGCTCGCCTGCATGAGCGCGCTCGCGGGCTTTATCTGGCTCTTGTTTTTCGCGCCGAAGCCATCCTTGCCGCCGGTTGCGTTGCATCAACGCACCGCGATCGTCATGCCAGTCTACAATGAGACGCCGGCGCGCGTCTTTGGCGCGCTCGCGGCGATGTTCGAGGAGGTCGAGGCGAGCGGTCTCGGCCGAGCGTTCGAATGGTTTTTTCTCTCCGACACGACTGATCCGGAAATTTTCATCGCCGAGGAACAAGCTTTTCTTGCGATGAGGGAAAGGCTTGGCCCAGGCTGCCGCCTGTTCTACCGACACCGGCCAAGGAACCTCAATCGAAAGTCTGGCAATATCGAGGATTTCGTCACCCGCTGGGGCGGCCGCTATGAGCATATGGTGGTGCTCGACGCCGACAGTTTGATGGCCGGCCACACAATTATCGCGCTCGCCGCGGCCATGGAAGCAGACCCCGACGCGGGTATTATCCAAACGCTCCCGCTGATCGTCAATCGCAACACGTTCTTCGCTCGTCTCCAGCAATTCGCGGCGCGCGTCTATGGGCCGGTGATCGCCGCCGGCGTCTCGGTCTCCATGGGGCGCGACGGCAATTACTGGGGCCATAATGCGATCCTTCGCACCAAGGCGTTCGCCGCGCATTGCGGCTTGCCGGTTTTGCGCGGGCGTCCTCCGTTCGGCGGCCATATCCTCAGCCATGATTTTGTCGAGGCGGCATTGATCCGGCGCGCAGGTTATGCCGTCTATATGCTGCCAAACCTTGGCGGCAGCTACGAAGAGTGTCCCCCCTCGCTCATCGATGTTTCGGCGCGCGACCGCCGCTGGTGTCAGGGCAACCTCCAGCACTTGCGGATGCTGCCCGCGAAAGGCCTGCATCCGGTGTCGCGGCAGCATTTCGTGGCCGGCATCATGGCCTATGTCGCGTCGCCGCTTTGGATGGCGCAGCTCATCATCGGTATCGTACTCGTCCTCCAGGCAAGCTACATCAGGCCGGAATATTTTACGAGCGACTTTACCTTGTTCCCAACTTGGCCGAGGTTCGATCCGCAAAGATCGCTCGAACTTTTTGGGCTCACCATGACGATTCTCCTGTTGCCAAAGATATTCGGTTTGACGCTTGCCTTGATCCAAGGCGCGGCCCGGCGCGGCGCTGGCGGCGCGATCAAGCTCGTTTTGTCGGCGGCCTTCGAAATCGTCATGGCGGCGCTGCTCGCTCCAATCATGATGCTGATTCAGTCGGGCCACATCATGCATTTCGTATTCGGCTTCGATACCGGCTGGGACCCGCAACGGCGCGACGATGGCTCGGTTCCATTTGCCGCCATTGTCGCGCGCCACCGTTCGCATGTCGCGATGGGCGTTTTGTCCCTAGTTGCCGGCCTCTCTATCTCGCCTTCACTGGTCGCCTGGATGTCGCCGACGATTCTCGGCCTCCTCCTGGCGATTTTCTTGTCGTGGGGCACCGGCCTTCGCAGCGTCGGCGTCGCCCTGCGCCGCGCCGGTCTTTTGATGACCCCGGAAGAGCAGATACCGCCGCCTGTCGTCGCGCGTGCCAATTTCTTGGCAAATGAGCCCTCCCGGCTCGATAGCGAAGCCCTGAGCGGACTTCTCGCGCTTTATGCCGATCCGCGGTTCCGCGCGTTTCATGTGGCCTGCCTGCCGCGCCGCCAAGAACGGCGGAACGGCGATATTTCGCCGGAATGGGCGCTTGCCGATGCGAAGCTCTCGGACGCCGAAACCATCGATGAAGCGATTTCCTGGCTCCGGCCGAAGGAACGCATGGCGATTTTGCTGGATCAAGCGCTCATCGCCCGTTTGGCACTATTGCCCAAAAAGCCGCCCGGCGCGGAAGCGATCGCCGCCGCCGGGTGATTTCGGCCGGCACCGCGCCTTCAGACAAGGCGCGTATAGTCGAAGGATCGATTGGATCGAGGTCAGCGCCGTCGGACACGGAGCACCGTCGCCGTGCGGATTCATTGGCATGGACGCACCCGCCGGCGCCACGCGTCCGATGAATGCATAGGAAAAATGCAATGAAAATATCCGCGCGCAATTTCCTCGAAGGCAAGATCAAGGAAGTTCGCAAGGGTGCGACCACCGCGCACGTCGAAATCGAACTCAAAGGCGGCGAAACCCTAATCTCTTCGATCACCAACGAAGCGGTCGAGGAGCTCGATCTCAAAAAAGGCATCCAAGCCTACGCGGTCATCAAAGCCTCCGACGTGATGATCGCTATAAAATAAGGAGGCGCCCGGCAAAGTTCGCGCGGACCTCTTTGCCATCCCGTTCAGGTCTTCGGCGGGGCATGCCCGATCCGCAGCGATTCCTCCGCGTTGGTCTTGAGAACACCTTGGATCTTGCCGGTCAAGGCGGCAAGGATCCAGGGAAGCTGCACTTCAATGCGCACCGCATCGTTCATGACGTAAACTTGCCCTGTCGCGGTCTGTCCAAAAGCCACGACCCGTAAATTCGCCGTGTTGTCGTTCCAATTGGCCTCGCTGTAAGCGAGTTTATCGATGTAATCGCGGCGCAGAAGCTCTATTCCCCCAGCGATCCGCCTTTTCGCTTCTTCGGCACCGAGGCGGTGTGGCAGGGTGATGACAATTGAATTCGACATGACAGGTCCTCCGACGCCTGTCATGTAAACATTGTTCGCTCTGATTGCCACTCACGCGCCGCACCGCAAGTAACGCACGAGCAATAATAAGTCGCGGTACGTTAGTGGCAGGGCGGCAAACCAGGCTGACCGCAAGCTGGCTTCTGCTGCTGCGGCGGCGGGGCGCGCGGCGGCTGGTAGGCCGGCTGCGGCGGATGCTGCTGCGGCGGCGCGTGCGGCGGCTGATAGGCCGGCTGCGGCGGGTGCCACTGCTGCTGTGGCGGCGGCGCGTGCGGCGGCTGATAGGCCGGCTGCGGCGGATGCCACTGCTGCTGGGGCGGCGGCGCGTGCGGCTGCTGATAGGCCGGCTGGGGTGGATGCGTCTGTTGATATTGCTTCGGAGCTTGCTGTGGCGGCGGTAGCTGGCCCGCGGGCAATCTATTTGGTGGTTGCTGTCCGGGAGGCGGAAGCACTCCAGGCGGCGTAATCCGGCCTTTCTCGGCGCCTCCTGGCGCGACATGCCCGCGAGGTAGTGGGGGAAGCTGCTGGCCGCTTGGCAATGCATGAGCCGCTGGCGGTTTGTTTTGCGGGGGTGCGCCTGGAGGATTTTGAGGCGCGCCCGGCAAAGCCGGCTGAGGCCTTTGCTGGGCTGGCGCCACCGGCTTTCCGC
>DATARJ010000392.1:0-4113 GCA_036264205.1 Methylocella sp. | reverse complement strand
AAAATCCCTTCACTCTGTAATTGAAATGCCGGTCAGCTGTTTCGTAGCGTGTAGAGTGCCAGCACGAAACTTAGAAAGACAACAACATACATGATTATTTGCCCTGAAGCACCCTCGAATTCAAACCCGAAAAACTTAAATTTTATAGGCCCTTCGACGGTTCTCAATAGCGTTACCAACACGCCAGCCCCATGGCCGATACCGGCAACCCTATAAATGTGATGTAATACTTAGATACAAGATCGAAATGAACACATTGTGGAGAAAAGAAACACTCCAGACACAAAAAACTCCATATAATACAATTGCGTTCGCTACCACGAAAGCGAGATTAAACATAGGAATTAGTAAATCTAACCAATCTAACGTGCTTTGTTCGACCTGATTTGCGTATTCTGGATCGGACATGCATCACCCCTCAAACATAGTTGTGAGTTCCTACGTCATTTTCACCCAGTTCGGCGGTGCCCCTGAATTCATCGTCGTCGACAAAGCTCACTCGCCGTTGCGTCCGCGACGCGGCGTTGGTGAATTCTACCAATAGTATATCTAATAGTATATAAGGAAAGCCGGGCCCGCGAAAATTTGGATGACCAGGCTTGACCGTGCCCCCAACGACGGCGCTTGCCGAAGATCGCCGTTTCGTAGACGCGGACTCATCCTCGCCGCAGCCCCGCGTTCAGCCTTCCGGCGTCCACGCGTCGTAGTCGCCGGTCGCCGGAGGCCGCGCATTGGCGGCCAAGGTCGAGCCCGGCGGACGCCAGGCTTGCGGCGTGCCGGTCAGATTCGGCTGGTACGGCAGTTCCCACGCGCGAACGGCGTAATTCTCTTCGGTTGGCGGTAGATCGACCGTGTGATGCAGCCAGCCATACCAGCCGGGCGGCGTCATCGAGCCCTCGCTCTCGCCCGCATAAATCACCCAGCGGCGCTCGAAGCCTAGCGCCTTGTCGATCTTCCGACTCCGGTAATAGCGATTGCCGAATTCGTCCTTGCCGGTGAATTTGCCGAAGAGCAATGTGTGCAGTGCCGTGTTTAGAGTCTGGCCGTTCCACCAGGTAAAAATCCGAGCGAGCCATATCATCGGGTGATCTGCCTTTGGCGTTGCGGGAACACTTCTGCCGGCACCGGGCGTTTATGGCCGCGCGCGGCACCGCTGTCCAGAGCGCGTCCCGCAAAGCAATTTCTTAACTAATCCACAACATTGATTCCTCGACGGCGGCACAACATATAGTTAAGTTCATTGCATTGATGTCTAGTTTTAGAGGCACAACCAATGCAGATCGAGCGGCGCTACACCAAGCCTGAGCAGTCCCCCTACGCGGAGATCGCGTTCCGGACGACGAAAAGCGAAATCCGCAATCCCGACGGATCGATCGTTTTCTCGGCTGACAACATCGAGGTTCCCTCCGATTGGAGCCAGGTCGCGGCGGACGTGCTCGCGCAAAAATATTTCCGCAAGGCGGGAGTGCCCGCCCGTTTGCATCGGATCGAGGAAGACGCGGTTCCCGCTTTCCTTTGGCGCTCCGTGGCGGACGAAGAAGCACTCGCGGCCTTGCCGAAGTCCGGGCGCGATAGGGGCGAGACCTCGGCCCGCCAAGTCTTCGACCGTCTTGCCGGCGCCTGGACCTATTGGGGCTGGAAAGGCAATTATTTCGACTCAGAGGCGGATGCGGCCGCCTTCTTCGACGAGTTGCGCTTCATGCTGGCGCGTCAGATGGCGGCGCCCAATTCGCCGCAATGGTTCAATACCGGGCTCCATTGGGCCTATGGCATCGATGGGCCAAGCCAGGGCCATTATTATATCGACCACGAGACCAAGAAACTCGTCAAGTCGAAGTCGGCCTACGAGCATCCGCAACCGCATGCCTGTTTCATCCAATCGGTCGCCGACGATCTCGTCAACGATGGCGGGATCATGGATCTTTGGGTGCGCGAAGCCAGGCTCTTCAAATATGGCTCCGGCACCGGCTCGAATTTTTCCAAATTGCGCGGCGAGAATGAAAACCTTTCCGGCGGCGGAAAATCCTCCGGTCTCATGTCGTTCTTGAAGATCGGAGACCGCGCGGCGGGCGCGATCAAGTCGGGCGGCACGACCAGGCGAGCCGCGAAAATGGTTATCGTCGATGCCGATCATCCCGACATCGAGGATTTTATCGAATGGAAGGTGAAGGAGGAACGGAAAGTCGCCGCGCTCGTCACCGGTTCGAGAATTTTGCAAAGGGCAATCAAGGCTATTCTTCGGGCCTGCGTCAATTGCGAAGGGCCGGGCGATGATTGTTTCGATCCGGAGAAGAACCCTGCGCTCAAAAAAGAAATCAAGCTCGCGCGGCGCGCCTTCGTTCCCGACGCCTTGATCAAGAAAACCATCCAAATGGGGCGGCAGGGCCATACGAACATCGATTTCGAACCTTTTACGGCCGATTGGGATTCCGAGGCCTATCTCACCGTCTCCGGCCAGAACTCGAACAATTCCGTGCGCGTGCGCGACGAATTTCTGCGCGCGGTCGAGGAGAATCGCGATTGGACCTTGACCCGGCGCCTCGACGGCAAGGCGCATAAGGTGATGAAAGCGCGAGCCCTCTGGGACAAGATCGGCCGCGCCGCTTGGGCCTCGGCCGACCCCGGCCTGCAATACCACACGACAATCAACGATTGGCACACCTGCCCGGCGGCGGGCCCGATCCGCGCTTCGAATCCGTGCTCGGAATATATGTTTCTGGACGATACCGCGTGCAACCTCGCCTCGCTCAACCTGCTCCAGTTCCGGGACGCGGCGACAGGCGAATTCGACGTTGAGTCCTACGAGCACGCGGTGCGGCTATGGACGATCGTGCTCGAAATCTCGGTCATGATGGCGCAATTTCCGGCCAAGGAAATCGCCCGGCTTTCCTATGATTATCGCACGCTGGGCCTTGGCTACGCCAATATCGGCGGGCTCCTGATGTCGTCCGGCATCGCCTACGACAGCGATGAAGGCCGCGCGATTTGCGGCGCGCTTTCGGCGATCATGACAGGCGCTGCCTATGCCACATCGGCGGAGATGGCGGGCGAACTCGGCGCCTTCGAAGGTTATGGCGCCAACGCGGGCGCAATGCTGCGCGTGATGCGCAACCACGCCCGGGCGGCAAATGGCGAGGCCTCCGGCTTTGAGGCGCTGTCGATCGCGCCGGTCCCGCTCGACCACCCGGCGCTGCGCGACAAGACGCTTGGCGAGCATGCCCGCGCCGTTTGGTCGCGCGCCGTCACACTCGGCGAACACCATGGCTATCGCAATGCGCAAGTCAGTGTGATCGCCCCGACCGGCACCATCGGCCTCGTGATGGATTGCGACACGACGGGCATCGAGCCCGATTTCGCGCTCGTCAAATTCAAGAAACTCGCGGGTGGCGGTTATTTCAAGATCATCAATCGCGCCGTGCCCGAAGGATTGCGCGCGCTCGGCTATCGCCAAGCCGAAATCGACGAGATCGTGACCTATGCCACCGGGCATGGCTCCCTGCAAAATGCGCCGGCTATCAATCACGAGAGCCTTTCCGCGAAAGGTTTTACGGCGGCAAAACTCGCCGAATTGGAGGCGACGCTGGCGAGCGCCTTCGACATCAAATTCGTCTTCAACAAATGGACTCTCGGCGCCGAGTTCCTCACCGGCGCGCTCAAAATTCCGGCCGAAAAGCTGGAGGATCAAAATTTCGATCTCTTGAATTTTTTAGGGTTCTCCCGCGCGGAAATCGACGCCGCCAATATTTTCGTCTGCGGCGCCATGACGCTCGAAGGCGCGCCGCATTTGAAGCCGGAGCATTACGCCGTTTTCGATTGTGCGAATCCTTGCGGGCGCACCGGCAAACGTTTTCTTGCCGTCGAAAGCCACATCCGCATGATGGCGGCGGCGCAGCCCTTCATCTCCGGCGCGATCTCGAAGACGATCAACATGCCGAACGACGCGACCATCGAGGACTGCAAGGAGGCCTACATGCTCTCCTGGCGGCTCGGTCTGAAAGCCAATGCGCTGTACCGCGATGGCTCGAAATTGTCGCAGCCCTTGAACAGCCAATTGATCGCCGATGATGACGACGAGACGGAAGAGGCCGTCGAGGCGCTGATCGCCTCGAACGC
>DATARJ010000374.1:0-6485 GCA_036264205.1 Methylocella sp. | reverse complement strand
AAAATCGAACTCGGACTTGGCGATGACGAGCGGTATCATGATTTCCGGCCGCGCCGCCGCGCCGGTCTCGCGTTTGGCCGCGACCGCGCCTTCGAAAATGGCGCGGGCTTGCATTTCCGCAATTTCGGGAAAGGCGATCGCGAGCCGGCAGCCGCGAAAACCCAGCATCGGGTTCAATTCATGCAATTCGGCGGTGCGCTGGGCGAGCCTTTCCGGCGAAACGCCCATGGCCTCCGCGACCGCTGCGATTTCCGCCTCGGTGCGCGGCAAAAACTCGTGCAGCGGAGGATCGAGCAGGCGGATCGTCACCGGAAGGCCTGACATGATCTCGAAAAGCGCGGTGAAATCGGCGCGCTGGATAGGCAACAGCTTGGCGAGCGCGGCGCGCCTGCCGGCTTCATCCCCGGCAAGGATCATTTCGCGGACGGCAACAATCCGTTCGCCTTCGAAAAACATGTGCTCGGAACGGCAAAGGCCAATTCCTTGCGCGCCGAACTTTTGCGCCATCCGCGCGTCCTGTGGCGTATCGGCATTGGCCCGCACGCCCATCCGGCGGACCGCATCGGCCCATTCCATCAGGATTGCAAATTCGTCCGAAAGTTCGGGCTGAAGCATTCTGACGGCGCCCTTGATCACTTGTCCGGTGGCGCCATCGATGGTCAGCAAGTCCCCCCTGTTGAAGGCGAGGCCGGCCACCGTCATCGTCGCTTTGGCATAATTGACCCGGATCGCGCCGGCGCCGGAGACGCATGGCTTGCCCATTCCGCGCGCGACGACCGCGGCGTGGGACGTCATGCCGCCGCGCGTCGTCAGAATTCCTTCCGCCGCGTGCATCCCCAAAATATCCTCGGGACTTGTCTCGATCCGCACCAGAATGACCTTGCGGCCGGCGTTCTTCATTTGCTCGGCGTCGCTGGCATCGAACACGATCTCGCCGCTGGCCGCCCCCGGCGATGCCGGCAGGCCGGTGGCGACGACCTGCCGCGGGGCACTCGGATCGAGAGCTGGATGCAAGAGTTGTTCGAGCGCGGAAGGATCGACGCGCGCGATCGCCTCTTCCTTGCTGATCGCTCCTTCATTCGCCATATCGACGGCGATGCGGAGCGCGGCTTTGCTGGTGCGCTTGCCGGTGCGTGTCTGCAACATCCATAGCTTGCCGCGCTCCACGGTGAATTCCATGTCCTGCATGTCGCGGTAGTGCTCTTCGAGAAGACCCGCCGCGCGCGCGAATTCGGCGAAAACCCCGGGCAAGGCGGCTTCCATCGAAGGCTCTTGGGCCGCCGCCGCGATGCGCGCCGCCTCGGTGATGTTTTGCGGCGTTCTGAGGCCCGCGACGACGTCCTCGCCCTGGGCATTGAGCAGGAACTCGCCGTAAAGTTCCTTTGCCCCGGTCGAAGGATTGCGGGTGAAGGCGACCCCCGTCGCCGACGTTTCGCCCATGTTGCCAAAAACCATGGCCTGAATAGTGACCGCGGTACCAAAGCTTGCCGGAATATCGTGCAGCCGCCGGTAGGCGACCGCGCGCGGGTTCATCCAAGACTCGAACACGGCGCCGATGGCGCCCCAGAGCTGTTCGCGCGGATCTTGCGGAAACGGCGTGCCCAAGGCTCTTTCGACCGTTGCCATGAAATCGACGATCAGCTTCCGCCAATCCTCGGACGAAAGCTCCGTATCGAGATTTATACCTTTGTTTTCTTTATGATACTCCAAGGTCTCTTCGAATATATGGTGTTCGATGCCCAACACCACGCTCGCATACATTTGGATGAAACGGCGGTAGGAATCATAGGCAAAACGCGGATCGCCCGAGCTCTTCGCCAACGCCTCGACGGTAATGTCGTTCAGTCCGAGGTTCAAGACGGTATCCAGCATGCCGGGCATGGACACCCTTGCCCCGGACCGGGCCGACACTAGGAGAGGATTCTCCTCGTCGCCAAAGCAGCGGCCCGTAAGATGGCCAACGGAGCCGAGCGCGGTTTCGACCTCGGCGGCAAGGCTTGGCGGAAATTGTTTTCCGTTCTTGTAAAAGTAAGCGCAGACTTCGGTGGTGATCGTGAAGCCGGGCGGAACCGGCAGCCCAAGCCTTGCCATTTCGGCGAGACCGGCGCCCTTGCCGCCGAGGAGGTCTCGCAGACCGCTTTCGTCTTCGGCCTTGCCCTGCCCGAAAGTGCAAACCCATTTTGCCATCACGAATCTTTCGGCGCGAAGGACCGCTGGGAAAGCTTCTTGCCGCGATTCGATCAAACCGGCAGGTTCGCGAATCCTCGGCGCAAGCGTCGCATTTCCTAGCGCCTTACATTGTCCATTGCGGGTGCGGCTTAATCAACGCCAGTTCGAAAGCGCCGCAAGCGTAACCCGAACCCTATCCACGCCGCGCCCCAAAACGCGAGGTCGAGGCCGAGGAGAACGCCCAGGATCACGAAACTGTTCGCCGGCCAGCCCGCGACGATCAATACCCCAACCAGCGCCGTGAGCGCTCCTGCGAGCAGAACAGGGCCTCGCAGCGGACGACCGAGGTGTACCGCGAGGAAGATCCGGACAACTCCGGTCGCGATCATTCCCGCGCCCAGCAGCAAAGTAAAGAAGGCCGCCGCGATCAAGGGCTGAGCAAGCGCAAAAGCCGCGACGACGATATAGACAAGTCCCGCAATGATCCAAACCACGAACCGTCGCCAAGTCTTGGCACCAAGACCGGTGGCGATCTCGGCGGCGCCGGCGACGATCATGAAAACCGCGATCGTATAAACCGAGGCGATGGTCGCCGAAACGACGAGGAAAAGTGCTGCAACCCCCAGGCCGGCAATCAAAACCCCCAGCGCGACGATCCAGCGCCAGCGAGGCCTAAGATTTTCGATCACCCGTCTCAAATTTTCCGGCGGCTCCGGAAACGGACCGGTTTTGACCGTATATGCCATCGATTTGATCCTTCCCCTAAGCTTTAACCAGCCGGTGGGACCGTGGTTCCACCTGCCGCTTCTTCGGACATCTTCTCCTATTTCGGCGCTCTGTCTGCTTATGCCAAGCTTCGCTTTTCGTACCGGTCATTCGTTGTCTTGCGGAAAAGCACAGTTTGGTTAAACCGTGCCGTGAATTGTTAAGCAACTGTGGTGCAAAAGTCGCGGCGGGGCACGAAAATCTGCCGCATGCCCGACTTGGAACCGGTTGGCGTTGCGGGTGACGCTTTTGTTCGCTATTCACCGTTCAGGATGGCCCGCCTGGCGAGAATGCATCTCTTATTGGTCCTGAAGCGTTTCCCTGCTTTCGCAACGCCTGCGGTCTTGTTTTCAAAGAGGCGCCCGTGACGACATCTTCAAAGACTCCGCTTCTCGACACGATCGCTTCACCGTTGGATTTGCGGCGCCTGAAGGAGTCCGATCTCGCCCAAGTTGCGGCCGAGCTGCGCGCCGAGACGATCGATGCGGTCTCGGTGACGGGCGGCCATCTCGGCGCGGGGCTTGGCGTTGTCGAGCTTACGGTCGCCCTTCATTATGTTTTCGACACGCCGAACGACCGGTTGGTTTGGGACGTGGGCCACCAAGCCTATCCGCACAAGATCCTCACCGGGCGGCGCGACCGGATCCGGACCTTGCGCCGGGGCGGTGGCTTGTCGGGGTTCACCAAACGCTCCGAGAGCGAATTCGATCCTTTTGGCGCCGCGCACTCCTCGACATCGATCTCCGCCGGGCTCGGAATGGCGGTGGCCAACACGTTGTCGGCCAAGAAAACTCACGTCGTCTCCGTGATCGGCGATGGCGCGATGTCTGCCGGCATGGCTTACGAGGCAATGAACAACGCGGGCGCCATGCATTCGCGATTGATCATCGTTCTTAACGACAATGACATGTCGATCGCGCCGCCGGCCGGCGCCTTGTCCGCTTACCTCGCCCGCCTCGTCTCCGGCGGAACCTACCGCTCGGTGCGCGAAACGGCGAAGCAACTCGGCCGCCACCTTCCGAAATTCATTTATGAAAGAGCCCGCAAGACCGAGGAATTTGCCCGGAATTTCTGGGCCGGCGGAACGTTGTTCGAGGAGCTTGGCATTTATTATGTCGGACCGATCGACGGCCACAATCTCGACCATTTGCTCCCGGTTTTGAAAAACGTCCGCGATGTCGACTTGGGGCCGATTCTCGTCCACGTGGTGACCCAAAAAGGTAAAGGTTACGCGCCTGCCGAGGCCTCAACCGACAAATATCATGGCGTCAATACGTTCGATGTCGTCACCGGCATCCAGGTGAAACCCAAGGCGAATGCGCCTTCCTATACGCGGGTCTTCGCCGATGCCTTGATCGCCGAGGCGCGGCAGGACGACAAGATCGTCGCGATTACCGCCGCGATGCCAAACGGCACCGGCCTAGATCTTTTCCAAAAGGTCTTTCCGGAACGCACCTTTGATGTAGGGATCGCCGAGCAGCACGCGGTCACTTTCGCGGGCGGCCTTGCGACGGAAGGCTACAAACCGTTCTGTGCGATCTATTCGACCTTTCTGCAGCGCGCCTATGATCAGGTCGTGCATGACATAGCCATACAGAGATTGCCGGTGCGCTTCGCCATCGACCGGGCGGGGCTCGTTGGCGCCGATGGCGCGACCCACGCCGGCTCTTTCGACGTTTGCTTTCTCGGGATCCTTCCCGGCATGGTGGTCATGGCGGCGGCCGACGAAGCCGAGCTTGTGCATTTGGTGGCAACCGCTGCCGCCTATGACGAAGGACCGATCGCCCTGCGTTATCCCCGTGGCGATGGAGTCGGCACCGACCTGCCCGCGAAGGGAAAAATCCTCGAGATCGGCCGCGGCCGGATTTTGCGCGAAGGCAACAAAGTCGCCATCCTGTCGTTTGGCACGCGCTTGGCCGAGGCATCGAAGGCGGCAGAGGATCTCGCCACTTATGGCGTCTCGACGACGGTCGCCGACGCGCGCTTCGCCAAACCCCTCGATCAGGACCTCCTCCTCCGCCTCGCGGCGAACCACGAAGTCCTGATCACGGTCGAGGAAGGCTCGGTCGGCGGCTTCGGCTCCTTCGTGATGCAATTGCTCGCCGAGGATGGCGCGTTCGACGGCGTTAGCGCGCGGAGCCTGAAATTCCGGTCGATAGTGCTGCCCGACCGTTTTCTGGATCATGACAAGCCGGAGAAGCTCTATGCGGGCGCGGGCCTCGACGCGAAAGGCATCGTCGCCAAGGTGCTGGCAACCCTTGGCCGCGCCAGCGACGCGCGAAAGAGCATGATCGCGTAAGTGACTCCACTTCCGGCACTGCGCGAGGTCGAACGCCGTTGTTTCGTGCGCAGCGCAAAGGCCCAGAAGAGCTTCGTGGCCTGGTCCCGCGGCAGGTCCCTGCCCTGCCCTCGCCGAAGGCCGTGTCCGAATCGAGCCTCCGGCCCGCAGGCGTCAGGCTTGTTGAATCGCCGATAGCTTCCAGTCGCTAGGGACGCCGCCAACATGCCGCGCAAAGGTCCAGACCTCGGTTGCCTGCTGTGGCGCCGCCGGATCGCCGGAGATGATCTTGCCCGAGACGCGATCGGCCATTGTGTCGATCAAGGAAAATCGCATGGCGACCGTTGCATATTCGCCTTGCTGCTCGCGCCAGGCCTCGGAAAGATCGCCTTGCAGGAACGTCACGTCCGAGATTCTGTTGACCAGGCCTTTCTTCGCGTTGTCGGCAAGTTCCTCGGCAAGATAGGACGCCATTTCCGGCGTCGCCAGGGCGCGCAGACGATCGAAGTCTTCCGCGCCAAAAGCGGATTGGATCGCGACGAGACGCTGTTCGAACACGCTGAAATCGGCTGGGGCGACTTCGAGCTTTGTCTCGTGCCGCGGGCTTCCCGGCCCGCCGCCAAAGCCTCTCTCCGCGCCGGGCCCAGGCTGGCCCGCTCCTTGGCTCGCCGCCCCGGAATCAAAGGCCGTGCCCTGGAACGCCGGACGGCGTCCCCGAACAAAACTCATAACGAATTTGAACAGCAGGAACAAAAGCCCGATCTGAAGCAGCAAGCCGAGGATCGATAACCCCCCGCCGAGACCGCCGAACAGTCCATGCCCGAATAACAGACCAAACAATCCGGCGCCTATGAAGCCTCCTAGCAGGCCGCGGCCAAAACCGCCGGAAAAAAAGCCGCCCTGGGAAAAGGGCGCGGGACGGCGGAAAATACTGTCATTCGGAGAGGTCATCGACCGCTCCATTGGGGCCGCGCGGGGGGCCAACGGCGTCGCCGAAGGCGGACTAAACGTGCGAGCGCCACGGCTGCCGAACGAAGAGCCGCCACCCATGCGGGCGAAAGCGTCCCCGGCAAAGCCTAGCGCAAGCGTCGCAGCGAGGGTTAAAATCAAGGATTTGTGGCGAAACGCCATGGCTTATTATCCTAACGTTAAGCGGACCTCGTCCGGCCCGCCCCAGCTATATGGGGGCAAACGCAAAAAGCGCAAAGGAGGTCACGTTCGCGGAACCCGGATGGCGGCCACGCGTCTCGGATTTTTGGGTCAAGAGGGATTT
>DATARJ010000231.1:0-3364 GCA_036264205.1 Methylocella sp. | reverse complement strand
TATCGCAATCGCGGGCTCGAAGTGCGCCCGTTCAAAGCGCAAAACATGTCGAACAACGCCGCGGTGACGCCCGATGGCGGAGAAATCGGACGCGCCCAGGCGACGCAGGCAAGAGCTTGCGGCGTAGCGCCAAGCATCGATATGAACCCTGTCCTCTTGAAGCCGCAAAGTGAGCATGGCGTGCAAATCGTTCTACGCGGGCGGGTGTTAGGGCACGCATCGGCAGGTGAATACCAAGACCTGAAACGAGAGCTTCTGCCAGCCGTGCTCGACAGTTTCGCGACACTTTGCGAAGGCTCCAATCTCGTCCTCGTCGAAGGCGCGGGGAGCGCGGCGGAAATCAATCTTCGGAAAAACGATATCGCCAATATGGGTTTTGCCCGCGCCGCCGATGTTCCGGTGATTTTGGCCGGGGACATCGATCGCGGCGGCGTCATCGCCCAGATCGTTGGCACCAAGACCGTGCTCGATCCGGCCGACGCTAAACTGATCGCGGGGTTTCTCGTCAACAAGTTTCGTGGCGATCCGGTTCTGTTCGCGAGCGGCATGCGAAGGATCGAGGAGTTGACCGGTTGGCCGGGCCTTGGGCTTATTCGTTTTTGCGCGGATGCGGCGCGATTGCCGGAGGAGGATTCGCTCGGGCTTTGCACCCCAAGGCCGCGCGGGGGGCCGATCACGATCGCGGTTCCGGTCCTGCCTGGCATCGCCAATTTCGACGATCTCGATCCTTTTTATCTGGAGAGTGAGGTCCGCGTTGTCATGGTCAAAAGCGGCGAGACCTTGCCCGCCGAGGCGGCGCTCGTCATTCTCCCCGGCTCGAAGACGACGATCGCCGGCCTCGCGGCGTTCCGGCGCGAGGGCTGGGATATCGATCTTCTCGCGCACCTCCGGCGCCGCGGTCATGTGTTCGGCCTTTGCGGCGGCTATCAGATGCTCGGCAAGGCCATCCGCGACACGGCCGGCGTCGAGGGCCCTGCGGGCGAGGCGCAAGGGCTAGGCCTGCTCGACATTGATACGGAACTTTCGAGCGACAAAACGCTCGCGCGCGTGCAAGGCGCAGGGGCGCAAAACGGCGTTCCGTTCACCGGCTATGAAATGCATGTCGGCCGCAGTTTTGGTCCAGATTGCGCGCGGCCCGTGTTGCGTTTCACCGATGGGCGCAGCGATGGCGCGACGTCGGCCGATGGCCTTGTGAGCGGCTCATATGTGCATGGGCTTTTCGCCGGCGCCGCGCAACGAAGCGCGCTTCTCGCCCGCCTCGGGGGCAAGGGTTCGGGCGTCTCTTATGACGAGTCTCTCGACGCCGCGCTCGATGCGGTCGCCTCACATCTCGAAACACACATCGACCCCGACCGGCTCCTCACGCTTGCGAGATGACAAGCGCCACTAACGTCAAAGCCGCCCAATGGACGCCGCAGGCAATTCGATAGAGCACGCGCGCGCGCTGTATGTCCTGGGACGAAGCTTCTTTGCCCGAGCCGATCCAGGCGTCGTCGATCTTGACTTCGCCATAGACGCGCGGGCCGCCGATCCGCAATCCAAGCGCGCCGGCGAATGCCGCCTCGGGCCAGCCGGCATTGGGGGAAGGGTGTCCGCGCGCGTCGCGCCGCACGGTGCGCCACGCGGCCAGGGCCGAAGCTTTTGGGGTGAACCAAGCCGCGATAACGACCAGAATGGCGGAGAGCCTCGCAGGACAAAAATTGGCACTATCGTCGAGTTTCGCCGCGGCGAAGCCGAACGCCGCATGGCGTTGCGTGCGGTGACCAACCATGCTGTCGGCTGTGTTGATCGCTTTGTAGCAAGCGCCACCCGGCAGCCCGCCGAGCGCTAGCCAGAAAGCAGGCGCGACGACGCCGTCGGAAAAATTCTCGGCGAGGCTCTCGATCGCGGCGCGGGCGACGCCCGCCTCGTCAAGCTTTGCGACATCACGGCCGACGATTTTTGCCGCTGCCGCCCGGCCGGATTCCAGTCCGGTGGCAAGAGCCTCCGCGACGGCAAGGACGTGGGCATCGAGGCTCTGTTGCGCGATGAGACTCGACGCGAAAAGCGCGCTGAGCGCTAAGCTCGCCCGTTGCGGAAGTTCCAAACCCGCGAGCCCAAGGCTGAAAAGATAGGCGCCGCCGCCGGTAATCGATAAAAGCAAGACGAGCGCGGCAAAACCCAGGGCGCGGCGCGTGGCAAAGGATCGATCGTCATGATTCAACCGACCGTCAGCGAGCCCGATGAGCCACCCGGTCCAAGTGACCGGATGACCGATCGCGCGAAACAAGCCTTGCGGATAGCCAAGGCAGGCCTCGATGGCGACGGCAAACGCCGCGAGCTTCAGGGTTGCGGCCAAATCCATGGCTGAGACTTCCCGCCCCGAGTTGCTGGAATTGCTCCTGGCGGAGCATGGCGGCGATCTTTTTGCCGCGCGGCGCGCCTACCCGCAAGCCCCAGAACCTTGGCTCGATCTCTCGACCGGCATCAATCCTTATGCCTATCCATTCGCCCATTCACCGATGGAAAGTTTTACGCGGCTGCCGCAAACCGAAGAGCTTCGCGCATTGGAAGCAGCGGCGGCAATTGCGTATTGCGCCCCAGCGGCAGCAGGAGTTGTTGCTGCGCCGGGTACCCAAGCGATCATGAATTGGCTTCCCTATCTGGTGCCTGCGCGGCGCGTTGGAATCCTGGGGTTTACCTATTGCGAGCACGCGCGGAGCTGGGCCACCAATGGCGCGGAACTGACGGTCGTCGAAGACCTCTCGGGGCTCGAGGATAAAGATATAGCCATCGTCGTCAATCCCAACAATCCGGATGGAAGGCTCGTCCCGGCGGCTGACCTGCACGCGCTGGCGGCGGTTCTCGGCAAACACGGCGGCCTGCTGATTATCGACGAAGCCTTCGTCGATTTTCTTGAGCCCGGCGCCAGCGCCGTCCCGGACACCGCCGAAAGCGGCGGCGTCGTGTTACGCTCCTTCGGCAAGACCTATGGCTTGCCGGGGCTTCGCCTCGGGTTCGCGGTCGCCTCAATACCCGTGGCGGAAAAGCTCCGCGCCGCGTTGGGTCCCTGGCCTGTTTCCGGCGCGGCCATCGCCATAGGCTCCACGGCCTTGACGGATGCGGAATGGCTCGCGGCGACGCGGGCGCGGTTGGACGCCGACGCAAGAGCGCTCGACAAAATGTTGGCGGCAGCGGGCTTCGAATCCGCCAGCGGCAGCCCGCTATTCCGGCTCGTGCGCCACGAAGACGCGCAAGGCTGGTTCGAACGGCTGGCGAAAGCTGGGATTTTGGTGCGGCGGTTCGAGGCGCGGCCGGCCTGGCTGCGCTTTGGGATAGCTGGGTCGGACGCCGGACGGATGCGCCTTTGCGCCGCTCTGGGACT
>DATARJ010000339.1:0-2342 GCA_036264205.1 Methylocella sp. | reverse complement strand
AGGATCGCAAGAAAGATCGTCCAGATTTTGAGGGCTTCCCGCTTTTCCATCACCGCCGTGCAATGCAACAGCGCGGTGGCCGCGAGCCATGGCATCAGGGAGGCGTTCTCGACCGGATCCCAGAACCAGAAGCCGCCCCAGCCAAGCGTGTAATAGGCCCAGTAGGAGCCCATCGCTATGCCAAGGGTCAGGGAAATCCAGGCGACCAGCGTCCAGGGCCGCACGAAACGTGCGAAGACCGCATCGCTGCGGCCCGAAATCAAAGCCGCCGCCGCGAAGGAATAGGTGATCGAAAGTCCGACATAGCCGAGATAAAGCAGCGGCGGGTGGATGGCGAGGCCGGGATCCTGGAGGAGCGGGTTCAAATCATTGCCCTCCGCCGGCGCCCCGGCGACGCGCGCGAAGGGATTCGATGTCAGGAGAATAAATAGAATGAATGCGGCCGCGATCCAAGATTGCACGGCGAGTACATTCGCGCGCATGTCTTCCGGCATCGATCGCGAAAACAGAGCAACCGCCGCGGCGAACAGCGAAAGCACCAAAACCCACAAAAGCATCGAGCCTTCGTGATTGCCCCAGACGCCGGTGATTTTATAGATCAAGGGTTTGGTGGAATGCGAGTTCTCGACGACATTGACGAGCGAGAAATCCGAGACCACGTGAGCCATCGTCAAGGCGAAATAGGCATAGGCCACGAGGCCAAAGCCCATCAGCGCGACCGGAGGCGCGACGGCCATCAGCCGCTGGTCGCGCGCGATGCTACCCCATACCGGCAACACGGAATTAACGAGCGCAAGCGCCAACGCAAGCACAAGAGCGTAATGGCCGGTTTCGACGATCATGCCCGCCTCTTTGCCAATATCCCGGCTTTCGTCCTCACCTGCGCATCCTCACTTGCCCATGCTTGCCGCTTCCGCGCCTTCCCGCCAGACACCTTGTCTTTTCAAGGCATCAGCGACGTCGCGCGGCATGTAGCGCTCGTCATGCTTGGCGAGAATACTGTCCGCATGAAAGAGTTTGTCACGGCCAAGCGTACCCTCGGCGACGACGCCTTGTCCTTCCCGGAAGAGGTCGGGCAAAAGCCCCGTATAGGTCACCACGACATCATGTTTTTTATCGGTGACGGCAAAGCGCACCGTCCGGTCGCCCTCGTGGACGAGCGAGCCCTGTCTCACAAGCCCGCCGATCCGCAGCCGTTGCCCCGCCCGCGGCGCTTTTTGCGCGAGCTCGCTCGGCCCGTAGAAAAAGACGATATTGTCGCGCAACGCCACGAGCACGAGGCCGAGGGCGAGGCCGAGCACGGCGAGCGCTGCGGAGATCAAAACGAGACGGCGTTTCTTGCGCGTCATTGCGCGATCAACCTTCCAGACCGAGTTCCCGCGCGAGCGCCTCGATGCGTGCGATTGCGCCTGGATCGCTCGCAAGATTGCGTTTTGCATCGATCAAGGCCGAGCGCGCCTTGCCTGGCTCGTGGAGCACCGTATAGGAACGGACAAGGCGAAGCCAGCCTTCAAGATCCTGCCCATTTTGTGCCAGGCGCGAGGCGAGGCCATCCACCATGCCCCGAATGGCATTCATCCGCCCGGCTTCCGGTAACGCCTCGATCTTGGCCGCCAGGCCGCCTTGCGTTGTGGCAGGCGGCGCGCCGAGCGCCGTTAGCCTTTCGCGCAGCGCTTGTGCCCAAGGGGCGTCTTGCGGCGCTTCGGCGACAAGCCTGCTCCAGATTTCTTTGGCACGCGCCTTGTCGCCTTCCTGTTCGGCGGCGAGCCCGAGAAAAAAGTGGGGCTCCGCGGCCAAGGGATCTTTCGCCGCCGCCGCTTCGAAGGATTGTTTGGCGTCCGGCGTCACAACGCCATTGGCGGCAGCAACCAGCGCTTCCCCGTAAAGCGCATCTCGTGCCGGCGTCTCGCCAAGCAGGCGCAACGCCTCGCGCGCGGCATTCACGGCGTCGCCGGCGCGGCCCATCCGGAGATAAACCGGCGCCAAGACCTCATATCCGCGTCCATCGTCTGGATGTTGCGCAAGATGCGCTTCGACCCTTGCGACCGCAGCCGCCAAATCCACGCGCGCGGGGGAAACGTCGAGCCGCGCCGCGAGCGGTGCATCGGGGATATCCGGGTGGCCGATGGTTACATAAAGCGAAAGCGCCAGAACAGGAATGAAAATCACCACGCCGACCGAAGCAAGCCGGGCCTTGGTCCGCGATGCCGCTGGCGGCGGTTCAATCGCGGCGCCCGCCATCAGGCGGCGGGCCGCTTCGGTCTTGGCGCCTTGCGCATCTTCCGGCGCCACGAGGCGTTGCGCTTCATCCCTTTCAATCTCGGCGAGTTGGGCCTTGTAGA
>DATARJ010000313.1:0-3378 GCA_036264205.1 Methylocella sp. | reverse complement strand
CCCGCCAAATGACGTGGCCCTCTCTCTACCCGCATACCCGCCGCGCATTAAGCGATCTTTGCGATCCGTTGATGCGCGGCGGAAGGGCGGCTTGAGGAAATCTTTCCCCTAGAGAAACGAGGAACTTCTGCAGCAATAATTAGTTTTTCTATCTGCACGGGAAGAGTGACTCGGGCGTTCCAGCACCATCCTGCAGACCAAATCGCGCACTCGAACGTCCCACAACCTCCCGACGTTATTGGGGAGGTTGCTATGACCCAAGGGAATGCACGCTCCGCCGTAAAAACGGGATCTCTCAATACCCACAATGTTTTATCTTGGCTTTTTATTTCTTGCACGCTTTTGATGCTCATGAGCGTCATTCGCATGTGGAGCCATTGGCTCGAGATCTCTGCCTCGCTTGGCTTCTATCCAGCCGCTGGCGCCCTAGCGGCGGTCACGGGAGCCGCGCTTAACCTTTCGTGGTGGCTGAACACGGGCAATGAATAGAACGCGCCAGTCCGAGCCGTGCCCGTTGGCTCCCATCCATGTGATCGGCGGCGGCCTTGCCGGCAGCGAGGCGGCCTGGCAAATCGCGCGGCAAACCGTCCCCGTCGTGCTGCACGAAATGCGGCCGTCGCGCAAGACGCCAGCGCATCAGACGGGAGACCTCGCCGAACTCGTTTGTTCGAATTCGTTTCGCGCCGACGATCCGCAAACGAGCGCGATTGGCATTTTGCACCGCGAAATGCGGTGCCTCGGCTCCCTCATCCTGGCCGCCGCCGATGCGCATAAGCTGCCCGCCGGAGGCGCGCTCGCGGTCGACCGCGGCCAATTTTCCGCGCAGGTCACGGAGGCGGTGTGCGGGCACGCGCTCATTACGGTCGTTCGCGAGGAAATCGACGGTCTGCCGCCAAAAGCCTGGGACAATGTGATCATCGCGAGCGGACCGTTGACATCGGCTTGCCTCGGTTCGGCGCTTCAGGCACTGACCGGCGAGCGCGATTTAGCGTTTTACGATGCGATCGCCCCGGTCGTCCATCGGGAGTCGATCGACATGGAAAAGGCGTGGTTTCAGTCGCGCTACGACAAGGCGGGGCCGGCCGGAACCGGCGCCGATTACATCAACTGCCCGCTGACACAGGATCAATATTTTGCCTTCATGGACGCTCTCGTCGACGCCGACCGAGCCGAACCCCACACGCTCGCGGAGGACGACACGCCCTATTTCAATGGTTGCCTGCCAATCGAAATTATGGCGGAGCGCGGCCGCGAGACCCCGCGGCACGGACCCATGAAACCATTCGGCCTGACCAATCCGCATCCCGGCAGCGCAAAACCCTATGCGGTCGTGCAACTGCGCCAGGACAATGCGCTCGGCACGCTCTACAATATGGTCGGCTTCCAGACAAAGCTGAAACATCCCGCGCAAGTGGAAATTTTCCGCACCATTCCGGGCTTGGAAAATGCCGCCTTTGCCCGTCTCGGCGGGATCCACCGCAACACCTTTCTGAACTCCCCCAAATTGCTCGATGGCGCCTTGCGGCTCAGGGCCGATCCAAGGCTGCGGTTCGCGGGCCAGATCACCGGCTGCGAAGGCTATGTCGAAAGTGCCGCGATCGGGCTCATCGCGGGCCGCATGGCGGCGGCGGAGCGAACCGGAGAGGCTTTCGCGCCGCTCCCGCCGACGACCGCGCTCGGCGCTCTCATCACCCATATCACCGGCGGACACATCGGGATCATCGATGGCGGCCCGCCTTCGTTTCAGCCGATGAATATTAATTTTGGGCTTTTCCCGCCGATTGCCGGGACCTTACGTGGCAAGGAAACAGCTCTAAGCCGCAAAGCCGCGATCGCCTTGCGGGCCGCGCGCGATTTGGACAGCTGGATTGGAGCGCATCAAACTCGCGCGGCCGAATGAGCATGGTTTTTTCAAATCAATCCCGCCCCAGCCCATGGTTCAGAGAGGGCAAATTCGGCGTCCGCTAGACTAAAAAGGGGTGTCACGCGGCGGAGTTCCTTAATAAAATTAAGGTTCAGAAAAATTCCCACCGCGTCTTGTTAGGCTTTGAAATCATCGTATAAGTTAAGGATTGGCGAGGCCTCCAACCCAAACCTCTTCAGTCGATCGCGGCCTTGCGCAGCCGCAGGGCGTTGCCGATCACGCTGACCGAGGAGAGCGACATCGCGGCGGCCGCAATGACCGGCGACAAGAGAATGCCGAAGGCCGGGTAAAGCACACCGGCGGCGATCGGGACTCCGGCGGCATTGTAAATAAACGCGAAGAAAAGATTCTGCCGGATGTTGCGCATCGTCGCCTGCGAGAGGCGGCGCGCCCGCAGGATACCCCGCAGGTCGCCCTTAAGCAGGGTGACGTCCGCGCTCTCGATCGCGACGTCGGTGCCGGTGCCCATGGCGATGCCGACATCGGCGGCGGCAAGCGCGGGGGCGTCGTTGACGCCGTCGCCGGCCATCGCAACGATACGGCCATTCGCCCGTAAACTTTCGACGACGGCGCTCTTGTTGCCGGGCAAAACGCCGGCCGTGACATCCTCGATGCCGAGTTTTCGCGCGACCGCCTCGGCCGTGGTTTTATTGTCCCCAGTGAGCATGACCACGCGCACGCCTTCGCTTTGCAGGGCCTTGATCGCATCGAGCGCCGTGGATTTCACCGGATCGGCGATGGCGAGAAGCCCCGCAGCCTTGCCGTCCAGCCCTATGAAGATGACTGTTGCGCCATCTCTCCGCATTTCGTCGGCGTCCTTGGCGATGTCCTCCGTCGCCATGCCGCTCGCATCGAGAAAACCGGCGTTGCCTATCGTAAGCTTGTGGCCATCGACCGTGCCGAGAACCCCTTTTCCGACGGGAGCATCGAACCCGGATGGCTCGGACAATTCGAGCTTGCGCGCCTTTGCCGCGTCGACGATCGCGGTTGCGAGCGGATGTTCGCTCGCGCGCTCGAGGCTCGCAGCAAGCCGCAGAATTTCATCTTCGCCAAAGTCGCCGCTGGTCCGGACCGCGACGACCTTGGGCTTGCCCTCGGTGAGGGTGCCGGTCTTGTCGACGACGAGCGTGTCGATCTTTTCCATGCGCTCCAGCGCCTCGGCATTCTTGATGAGCACGCCCGATTGCGCGCCGCGTCCGACCCCGGCCATGATCGACATCGGCGTCGCGAGGCCGAGCGCGCATGGGCAAGCGATAATCAAGACCGAGACGGCGGCGACGAGCCCGTACGCGAAACGCGGCTCCGGGCCAAGGATCGCCCAGGCGGCGAAGGCGGCAAGGGCGGTGACGATCACCATTGGCACGAACCAGGCGGCGACCTGATCGGCGAGGCGCTGGATCGGCGCCCGGCTCCGTTGCGCCTTCGCCACCAAGTTCACGATCTGGGAGAGTAGC
>DATARJ010000225.1:0-6481 GCA_036264205.1 Methylocella sp. | reverse complement strand
GAACGTTCTTGCTCAGCCGAGATTTCAGCTGGCCTATCAGTAAAAAAGCGTGCATTGGAAAGGCCAAGAATGGTCGCTTTGTCCGTTTCACCCGGCGGAACCGCCGCGTAATGATCGAATGTCGAGCAAGCGGAGAGAACCGAAATACTGATGGCAAGCAGGCCTGCATGAACGCTTTGGCGCACTCTTGCGTCGAAGCTCGTTACGCTGCCCATTGCGAACCCGTACTTGCTAACCGATCGTCGTTTCTGTTGCAGCAACATCGGACCGCAAGTGCACACACATAATTGCGTGCTGGATCATGAATGCCGCCGAGAGAGTAAATCTAGCAAGGTTCTCGGGTCGTTTCGATAAAATGCGTTGAACTACCGTGCCGGCGACGCGGTTTGTCAACGCCCGTGGCATTTGCGCCACAACAGGACGGGCGACGCTCTTTTGCCGGAGCGGCTGGACAAACGATCTGGCGGAGGAGGCGAGCCGTTCCGTGAGTCAGATTGCGAGGATGCGCGGCGATTCTCGAGGGTGGTTGCCCATTTGTCACAACATGGTGAAGGGCAGCGTGGTACTTTTGCAGCATCCTATTACCCGGCAGATCGAACGGGAAAGAGCCTGCGGGCCGATCCATGTGACTAGCCGCGGGCGCCGATGGACCGATGCTCGAAATCGCAGGCAAGAGTGCGGCCCCCCGATTATGCCAAGGGTCCGATGTATTCGCTTGCAGTGCGCGGCTCCGGCCCTGGAATGGCGGGCGGCGGGCTCCTGGAAGATTCGTGCCGGCTGCCTCCCTCGCCTTGGACCTCATTGGCCGCGCAGCCGCGTGCGCAATGCTCGCCATAGTTGGGGCCTGCGCGGTTGGTCCCGATTTTGTCACGCCTTCTGCCCCGGTTGCCCCAAGCTGGCTCGAGTGGCGCAATAAATCGCTGAAGACGGGCGATTATGAATACCGGGATTGGTGGCGCGTTTTCCGCGATCCCGTGCTCGACCGCTTGATCGCCCTTGCCTATGCGCAAAATCTGACCTTGCTGAGCGCCGGTACCAAGGTGCTCCAGGCCCGTGCGCTCCTGGGCATAGCCATTGGCGAATTTTATCCGCAACTGCAGCAAGGGATGGGGTTGGTCACCTATAATCTTCGCAGCAGGGCGAATCAGTCGACGGGTGTCTTTGGCTCACAGGTGTCCGCGAATTTTTGGCAGGATCTGGTTGGGGTCCGCGCGGCTTGGGAGCTCGATTTTTGGGGCAAATTCCGCCGCGGGGTCGAGGCGGCCGACTCGACCTATTTGGCATCGATTGCAACCTATGACGATGTCCTGGTGACCTTGCTTGGTGATGTCGCAACGGCCTATGTGGGCATACGCACGCTCGAAAAGCAGATTGCGATCGCGCGCCGCAATGTCGTCGAGCAACGCCAGGCACTTGCCCTCGCGCGCGAAAGATTTAAGGGCGGCGCCACGAGCGAGCTCGACGTTTATCAGGCGGAAAACGTGCTAGGAGCGACGCAGGCGACAATCCCGCAGCTCAAAATTCAGTTGGACCAAGGCCTGAATGCGTTGCGGGTGCTCCTTGGCATTGCGCCGGAGCCTTTAGGCTTCTTGCTCGCGCGCTCGACCGGCATTATTCCGGCGGCTCCGAGGACCGTCGCGGTGGGCATTCCCGCAGATTTGCTGCGGCGGAGGCCAGATGTCCGCGCCGCAGAATTACGCGCGGCGGCGCAAAGTGCGCAGATTGGCGTGGTGGCGGCGGAGCTTTATCCCGCGATCACTTTGACGGGAACTTTCGGAGGCTCGGCGAGCACCTTGCTTGGCGGCAATCTTGCCCAGGCTTTCCACCCGATTGGACGGTTTTTTACCCTTGGCCCTTCGCTGCAATGGAATATCCTGAACTATGGGCAAATCACCAATAATGTGCGCCTCCAAGATGCGACCTTGCAGCAGGATCTCGTCGATTACCAAAACACCGTGCTCACGGCACAACAGCAAGTCGAGAATGGGATTTCCACCTTTTTGAATTCGCGTAGCCAGGCTTACTTCCTGGGCAAGAGCACACAAGCGGCAAAGGGTGCGCTTAGGGTTGCCTTGCTTCAATACCAGGACGGCACGCGGGACTTCACGACAGTTCTGACTGCGGAACAGAATCTCTTGACGGCCGAAAGTAGTCTCGCCATGGCCACGGGTAATATTTCGACAGGTTTGGTGTCAGTCTTCCGGGCGCTCGGCGGCGGGTGGCAGATCCGGGACGGCAATGGTTTCGTGGATGTGGCAACAGCGGCGCAGATGCGCAATCGGACAGATTGGGGCGGGCTGCTGTCGCCTTCGGGAGAGCCACCGCCTCCGGTGCCGGGTTTGCCGGGCCCGGAAGACAGAGGTCCGACGGTTCGGCCGCCCGAATGGTGAGGTTCTAGGATAAAGGGTGTTTGCGATGCGGTCAGAGGTTTTCCGGAGAAAGGTCCGGCGCGGCATACTCCCTCGGCCCGGCGCTGCGTGGGCCGCGCGCCGCATTGCTGCGATTGGTCTTGTTTCTGCCCTGAGCGCCTTGGCCGCGCCATGCTTTGCCGAGTCTTGGTGGGAAAGGACGATGAAGCAGCAGGCTCCGGGCAAAGATTCGAAGCCTGCTGAGGCTGCCCCTTCGCCGTCGCAGGCCGCGCATGGGCCGACCATTCCGGTCGTCCTCCCCAAGGTGGAGAAGGTGACGGAATATGTCGAACTTACAGGCAATGCCGCCTCGGTTAACACGGTCAAATTGGTCGCACGGGTCGACGGCTATCTGGAGAAAATTCATTTCCAAGACGGGCAGATCGTTAAGCAGGGTGATTTGCTTTTTACGATCCAGCAGGAGCAATACAGGGATCAGCTCGTCCAAGCCGAAGCCCAGATGCGGGCACAGGAGGCGGCGCTTTCCTACGCGAAAACGGAAGTGGCCCGTTACACGGCCCTAGAAAAGAAAGGCGCCGCGGCGCAGGTCGTGGTCGACAGCTGGAATTTCCAGGCGAAAAGGACGGAGGCAGACCTCGCCTCCGCCAAGGCCCAAGCCGATATCGCCAAACTCAATCTCAGCTATACGGAAGTGCGCGCGCCGTTCGACGGGCTCATGGGCAAACATCTCGTCGATCCGGGAAATGTGGTTGACGGCGCGAAACAGCAAACTGAGCTCGCGGAAATCATTCAGCTCAATCCGATCTATGTCGTCGCCAATTTGAGCGAGCAGGACGTGCTAAAAGTCCGCGCGAACTTGGGCGACCGCAAGCTTACACGTGCAGAACTCGCCAAGGTTCCGGTCGATGTGGGCATAGGCAACGGAACGGACTATCCGTTGCACGGCACACTTCAGTATGTCACGCCGGGGACCGATCCTTCGACCGGAACCTTGTATTTGCGGGGCATACTTCAAAACCGCGATCACTACTTGCTCCCGGGTTTCTTCGTGCGAATGAGAATTCCGAAGGGCCGCGTGCTGCCGAACGCCCTTCTCGTGCCGGACCGCGCATTGCAGGCCGACCAAGGCGGCCGTTACCTGCTCGTCGTGAACAAGGACAATGTCGTCGAGCAGCGCCATGTGGAGGTTGGCGAACTGTCGGGCGAATACCGCGTAATACTTTCCGGCCTCAACGCGGATGATCGGATTGTCGTTGGCGAGCTTTGGCGGGCAGGTCCCGGAATCAAAGTCACACCGGAACTCGCATCGCCAGGCCTGGAGCCTGGAAGCGCCCCATGATGTCGAAATTTTTTATCGAGCGCCCGGTTCTCGCCAATGTGCTCGCGTTCATCATGGTGCTGATTGGGGCCGTTGCGGTCTATAACCTTCCGGTATCCCAATATCCGAATATCGTGCCGCCGACCGTTCAGGTCACGACGAGATACCCGGGCGCAAGCCCGCAAACGGTTATCGACACAATTGCCTTGCCGATGGAGCTGCAGGTCAATGGCGTCGATGGCATGCTTTATATGCAATCCACGAGCGCGGCGGATGGCACCTATACGCTCACAGTGACATTCAAGATCGGAATGGACCCGGACACCGCCCAGGTGCTCGTTCAAAACCGCGTCTCGAATGTGCTGGCGTCGCTGCCCGCGGCAGTCCAAGCACAAGGCGTCTCCGTTCAAAAGAGATCGACCGCCATATTGCAGATCGCTATGCTCGATTCGCCGGGCGGCACTTACGACGCCCTTTACTTAAGCAATTATGCGACGATCAATCTGGTCAATGAGCTGGCGCGTCTGCCGGGCGTGGGCAACGTCCTGGTCTTTGGCGCCGCGCAATATGCGATGCGAATTTGGCTTGATCCCGCAAAGCTCTATTCGTTTGGGCTCGTGCCACAAGATGTGATCATCGCGGTCAAGCAACAGAGCCAAACGGTCGCGGCGGGGCAAACGGGCATGCCGCCGGCACCCGCAAACCAGGATTTTCAGTACACCATCGACATTCAGTCCCGGCTCGACGATCCCGGCCAGTTCGCCGACATCATCGTTAAGGGTCAGACGGCCGAGGGCGGGCGCCTCGTGCGCGTCAAGGATGTGGCGCGAATCGAACTCGGCTCGCAGACCTATTCGCAGCAATGCCTGCTCGACGGGCGCCCCGCCGCGGCCATCGCCATTTTTCAAACTCCGGACGCCAATTCGCTGCAAGTCGGCAAGGAGGTCGGGGCGAAAATGGAGCAACTCTCCCGCCGCTTCCCCAAAGATCTCCGCTACAGCATCCCCTATGACACGACGCTTTTCGTGAAAGCGTCCGTCGATGAGGTCTATGATACGCTTTATGAGACGGGCTTTCTCGTTCTCGTAGTGATTCTCGCCTTTTTGCAGAATTTCCGGGCAATGCTCGTTCCCGCAACGACAGTGCCAGTAACGATCATTGGCGCATTCGCGGGCATGGCCGCGCTAGGATTTACCGTTAATCTTTCCACGCTATTTGGCGTCGTGCTTGCGATCGGAATCGTGGTCGATGACGCGATTGTCATCGTTGAGGCGGTGTCGCGCTATATCGAACGCGGCATGTCTGGCCATGATGCGGCGATCAAGGCGATGGGAGAATTGTTCGGCCCCATCATTGGGATCACCCTTGTCCTGATGGCCGTGTTTCTGCCCGCCGCCTTTCTCCCAGGCCTCACCGGGCGGATGCTCGCGCAATTTGCCATGGTCATCGCGGCGACAGCCCTCATCAGCGCGATCAATGCGGCCACGTTAAAGCCCACCCAATGCGCGCTCTGGCTGCGCGCGGCGGTGCCGCCCGAGCAGCGCAATTTTTTTTATCGCGGCTTCAACGCCGTCTACAACCACCTCGAAAATGCCTATGTCCGGCTCATTGGCGTTCTTGTGAAGCGCAGCGGCGTTGTCGTTCTCGCCGGGCTGATTGTTTCGGGCATTGGGATATGGGGAATTGCCCGCCTGCCGACGGCCTTCATTCCCCCTGAGGATCAGGGCTATGGGATGATTGCCGTGCAATTGCCGGACGGCGCGGCGCTCGGACGCACGGTCGATTCGCTTAACGCAACATCCAAGATCGCGCTTGCGACGCCAGGCGTGAAGGAAGTGATTTCGATCGCCGGCATTTCCATTCTCGAAAACTACGCCTCGCTTGCCAATGCCGGAGTCAATTTCGTCATTTTCGACGATTGGGCGAAGCGCGGCAAGGAAAAGGGACAGGATCTGAAGTCGTTGCTGCTTGGCCTGCAAAGCAGGATCGAGTCCATTCCAGATGGCAGAGCTTTTGTGCTGCTGCCGCCGCCGATCCAAGGAATTGGCAATGCACTCGGCTTCCAAATGCAAGTCCAGCTACTCGGCGGCAGCTTTGATTACGCGAAGCTCAATGAAGTGACGGGCGCGGTCTTGCGCATGGCAAAAGCCGATCCGCGGATTGAAGGCGCGCATACGCTTACCACCTTTCGGTCAGATTCGCCCCATGTCGGCCTTTCGATCGATCGCGTCCAGGCGGAGACCTTGCGGGTTCCGGTGGGCGACATCCTTTCAGCCCTCACCTCTTATGTTGGCTCGACCTATGTCAATCAATTCAACAAATTTGGTCTTTCGCTCCAGGTCTATGTGCAGGCCGATGCTCAATACCGCCTCCAGCCCGATGATTTGCTCAACGTGTATGTGCGCAGCCAGGATGGCAATATGGTTCCGATCGGAACGCTTGCAACGCTTGCGCCGCGCACAGCGCCGCCGCTTATCACGCTTTACAACCTCTACCCCTCCGCGATGATCCTCGGCGAGCCCGCCACGGGCTTTAGCTCCGGCCAGGCGATGGCGGCGATGGAGGAAATTGCCGCAAAAGCGCTGCCAAGCGATGTCGCTTACGAATGGAGCGCGATGTCTTATCAGGAGAAGGTTACCGGCAATCTTCTCTATTGGTGCTTCGCTCTGTCGGTGTTTCTCGTTTATCTCGTCCTTGCCGGGCAATACGAAAGCTGGATTCTGCCGCTTGCCGTGATTTCCGCCGTTCCTTTGGCTTTGCTTGGACCCGTCACCACGCTGACGAGTCTTGGCGT
>DATARJ010000307.1:0-2606 GCA_036264205.1 Methylocella sp. | reverse complement strand
GCGACGCTACGCCACGGCAACAGCCTCGGCTCCTGGAAAACCATGCCGATCCTGTGCGGCGCAGGCAAGACGATCCGGCCTTCGAAATCGGGGTCGAGCCCCGATATGATTCGCAACAAGGTTGTCTTGCCGCAGCCGGATGGCCCCAGCAGGGCGCAGATTTCTCCCTTCCGCAAGCTGAAGGCCACATCATCCAGGACCACACGTGTTTGCCCCGAAGCGGTGCGGAGCGCCTTGCGCGCGATGGAAATTTTAAGCTCCATGTGCCGGCCGCCAACGCGAAACATGCCGCTCAACCGGTTGCACAACGAAAGTTTCAATCGCCAGCATGAGACCGACAAACGGAAGCGCATAGGCGAGGAGCCGCGCCACGTCGAACAGCTGGAAAGCTATGCCGATCTCGAAGCCGACACCGTTCGAGCGGCCGAGCAATTCGACGACGAGGACGATCTTCCACACCAGCGACAGACCGGACCGCATAGCCGCCGCGAGATAGGGCGCGAGCTGAGGCAAGACAACATGTCGCGCTTTCGCGGCAAGCGGCAGGTTGAACACGCGCGACATTTCGTCGAGGCTTTCGTCGAGCGCGCGGGTGCCTTCGCGTAAAGTGACCGCCGTATTCGGCAATTTATTTAGAACCACCGCCGCGATCGCCGCGGCCTCGTTCAGTCCAACCCAGATATAGGCGAGCACAATGACGACGAGCGCCGGCAGATTCAAGAGCACGATAACCACGGGATCGCAGAAACGGTCGATCGTCTTGTTGCGGCCCATGGCCACGCCGAGCACCGTCCCGAGAGCCATCGCCAGCACGAACGACGCCGCGACCCGGGCGAGCGTCGCCGCGAGGTTGGCAAAAAGTGCGCCCGACCGCGCCTCGCTTCCAACAACCGACATGACCGCAAGCGGCGTCGGCAGCGTGCCGGCCGAGGCAAACCTCGAACCCAATTGCCACACGAGAATCAGCAAGAACAGCGGCGCGAGTCTCAATAATAGGCCATTAGCGTTCCTGGGGCACCATTTCCGTGCTTTGGTAGAAAGTTCCCGCGTCGAGTTCCGTTGCGTTGCCGACAAGGTCCGGGCCTCCGATTTTTACTAGAATGCGATAGAGCGCGCGCGCGTCGGCCGCTTCCTCGACGACCGGGCGGCGCGGGATGCCATCTATATAGGTTTGCCGGTACAGGGCTACTTCCGCGGCCCTGGCGATCCCGATCCGCTGCGCGATCTTCTCCCAATCCGCGCCGGAATGGGCGAGAACCTCCTTGGCCTCGGCCGCGATCTTGAAAAACCGCGAGAGCGCATCGGCATGGGTTCGTGCGAAGTCTTCATCGAACACATAGCCGATCATGGCGACCGGGCCCTTGGCGCCAAGGCGGCGTTCCACCTCATCCATGCCGATGAGCCGCCGGAACCCGCGCGATTCGAGCGCCACGCCGAAATTCCAATAGTTTAAGGTGGCATCCGCCTCGCCATTCGCGGCCTTCTGATAGAGCAAAGCGGGCGCGCCATAAATAATGTTTGCCTGCGTCGCGATGTCCAGACCCGACTCGCGGGCGAGCGCCTGGAGCAATAGCCAGCTCTTGTCCAGGGGACCGCCCGCGACCGCGATTTTTTTGCCTTTCAAGCCGGCGAGATCCTCGATGGGCGAGGTCGCCGGAACCATGACCGCTCCGAGCGCGGTCGAATAGGGCACGAACACAAGCCGGCGGCCTAGATTTCTTTGCCGCGAGACCCACAGCCAATCGCCGAGGATCATGTCGACCGCCCCGCCCATCAAAGCGATCTTCGCGGCTTCTGGCGAGGCGAGCTCGGTAACCTCCATGTCGAGACCGGCTTTCCTGTCTAGGCCACGGTCTCTCATGAGCGCAAGTTCCCAGGCGAAGGTTCCGGTTTTTTGCACCGCGAGGCGGAGTTTGTCGGCGGCTTCGGCTTGACAATCGAAAAGGAGTATCAGGATGAGGTAAAGTGCCGCCCGGCCAAGGCAGCCAAGGAGGACGCGCCAGCGATCAGCAAGCTCCGAGCCGTAGTGCCGCGAAAGGTTTCCTGCTAAGTCCGGGTTGTCATTTGCCATCGTTTCAGGATACATGTTTTGCCGCGCGATCCATTGTGAGGATCGTTCGTTGGCAATGGCAGCGAACGAGGGGCGAGACCGCGTTCGAATGCACCTCGCACTCAAAGGGAAGGAAACCGGATATGAAGCGTAAATATGTCTGCCTTGTCGCCACGGCGGCGTGGGCCGGTTCCGCCGCGGCGGCTTTTGCGGGTGACCCTGCCGCCGGCGAAAAGATCTTCACGCAAAAGTGCAAGACCTGCCACCAGATCGGTGAAGGCGCCAAGAACTTCGTCGGACCGGAGTTGAATGGGCTGATCGGGCGCAAAACGGGCACCGTGCCAGGTTATAATTATTCCGATGCAAACAAAGAGTCCGGGATCACCTGGGACGAGGCCACGTTCAAGGAATATATCACCAATCCGAAAGCCAAGATTCCCGGAACGAAAATGATTTTCGCCGGGCTCCCGAAAGAAGGCGACCGGGATGATCTTGCCGCCTATCTCGCGCAATTCGATGCCGATGGTAAGAAGAAATAAGTTCTGTCAACCTATGG
>DATARJ010000300.1:0-12072 GCA_036264205.1 Methylocella sp. | reverse complement strand
TCTACTTCTTCTTGCCTTCCTTGCGGAAGATAAATTCACCGGCATATTTTACTCCCTTGCCCTTATAGGGTTCGGGCGGGCGCAAGGCGCGGATTTCCGCGGCGGTCTGCCCGACCTGCCGCTTGTCGATGCCAGTGATCGAGATTTCCGTCGGCTTTGGCGCGGCAATTGCGATTGCCGCGGGAATCGGAAAAGTCACGTCGTGGCTATAGCCAAGCGAAAGTCGAAGGCTCTTGCCGGAGACCACGGCCTTATAGCCGACCCCGGTGATCTCGAGTTTGCGTTCGAAACCTTTCGAGACGCCAATCATGAGATTATTGACCATCGACCGCGTCGTGCCCCACATCGCCCGCGCCTGCGTGCTGTCGTTACGCGGCGTGACCGCAATCTTGCCCTCCGCCAAAGCCACGCTCACACTATCGGGCGCGGTGAAGGATAGCTCTCCCTTGCCGCCCTTCACTGAAATGGCCTGGCCGTCCACCTTGGCCGTTACGCCGGGAGGGATGATAACCGGCTTTTTTCCGATCCTTGACATGTTAAGATTTCCTCTTGCTTCCGCTTAGAAGACCTTGCAGAGGACTTCGCCGCCAACATTGGCGTCGCGCGCGACATGGTCGGCCATGACGCCCTTCGGGGTTGAAACAATCGTAATTCCCAATCCGTTCGCAACGCGCGGCATCGCATCGACGGCGGAATAAACGCGGCGCCCTGGCTTCGAAACCCGTTCGATCTCGCGAATGACCGGGGCGCCGTCGGAATATTTCAGTTCGATCTCGAACTCGGTGCGGCCATTGCCATATTCGGTCGTGGAATAACCGCGAATATAGCCTTCCGATTGCAAGACATCGAGCACGTGCGCGCGCAGCCGCGATCCCGGGGTCTGCACCTTGCCTTTGCGGCGCATCTGGGCATTGCGGATGCGGGTGAGCATATCGCCCAACGGATCGTTCATTGCCATGATCCGCCCTCCTACCAACTCGATTTCACGAGACCGGGGATCAAGCCTCTCGAGCCCAATTCCCGGAGCGCGATGCGCGACATTTTCATTTTGCGGGTAAATCCGCGCGGCCGCCCGCTCACTTCGCAGCGGTTGCGAATCCGCGAAGCGGCGGAGTTGCGCGGCAATTGGGCGAGCTTTAGGCGCGCGGCGAAGCGTTCCTCCATAGTCAGGGTGCCGTTATTGGCGATCGCCTTCAAGCGGCGGCGGCGGCCGGCATAACGCTTGACTAGTTTGATGCGATGGTTGTTTTTCTCGATCGAACTTTTCTTCGCCATCAATCTTTGCCTCTGGTATCCGCGTTTGGAACCTATTCGTTTCACTGGCGGAACGGGAAATTGAACGCACGCAAAAGCGCGCGCGCCTCCTCATCGGATTTTGCCGTCGTGCAAACGATCACGTCGAGCCCCAAAATGCTTTCGGTCTTGTCGTAGTCGATTTCCGGGAACACGATATGTTCCTTGATCCCCAGCGCGTAATTGCCATGGCCGTCGAAACTCTTCGGGTTGAGGCCGCGAAAATCCCGGACCCGGGGCAGCGCGATCGTGACCAGCCGGTCGAGGAACTCGTACATCCTCGTCTTGCGCAAGGTGACCTTGGCTCCGATCGGCATGTTCTCGCGCACCTTGTACGTCGCGATCGCCTTGCGGGCATGGGTGATGACCGCCTTCTGACCGGCGATCAGGCCGAGGTCGGCCGCGGCGAGCGTGACCTTCTTGGTGTCGTTGACCGCTTCGCCGACGCCCATGTTGAGGACGATCTTCTCGATGCTCGGCACTGCGAACCGGTTCTTGTACCCGAATTGCGCGACGAGCCGCGGCCGCACGACCTCTTCGTAATATTTCCTGAGCCGCGGCGCGTAATCCTTGGGCGGCGCAAGCGCTTCGGCAGCGGCCGCGGGCCTCGCGTCTCCCCGGCTTTCGGGGGCTGGCTTCTTGGCCTTGGCTGCTGCCTTTGGAGCGCCCTTCGCGGTGTCCTTGGCGGTACCTTTACCGGCATCCTTGCCTGCCTGCTTGGCCGCGCCCTTGGCTCCGCCCTTGCCGCTTTTCGCCTCAGCCATCGATCAATTCTCCGGAACGCTTCGCGAAACGAACCTTGCGGCCGTCGGTCAAGATCTTGAATCCTACCCGCGTGGGCTTGCCGTTCTTGGGGTCGGCAATCGCGAGATTCGAAAGATGGATCGGGGCCTCCTTGGTGATGATCCCCGCTTCCTGCTTGGCGGATTGCTTCTGGTGCCGCTTCACCGTATTGACCCCGCGCACGATCGCGCGCTCCTCTTTGGGCTGAACCCGCACGACCTCGCCGGAACGGCCTTTGTCGCGCCCTGCGAGGACAACGACCCTGTCGCCCTTTTTGATTTTTGCGGCCATCACAGCACCTCCGGCGCGAGCGAGATGATCTTCATCTGGCTCCTGGCGCGCAATTCGCGCGGAACCGGCCCAAAAATGCGGGTGCCGACCGGCTCCGACTGGGCGTTGATCAACACCGCCGCATTGGAGTCAAACCGGATCACCGAACCGTCGGCGCGCTTGATGTCCTTGGCGGTGCGTACGACAACCGCTTTCATCACGTCGCCCTTTTTGACGCGCCCGCGCGGAATCGCTTCCTTGATCGAGACGACGATAATATCGCCAACGCCGGCATATTTCCGCTTCGAGCCGCCGAGGACCTTGATGCACATCACGCGGCGTGCGCCGGAATTGTCGGCGACGTCGAGGTTGGTTTGCATCTGGATCATCGTCTTGCGCCTTTCTTCCCAGACCGGTTTCCGGCGGCCCGCGGCCTACCGGTCTTCTGCCTGAAGGAGGTTTTCGCCTCCCATCAATTACCCGTCATTTCGCCGCCGTGCCGACGACGGTCCAGCGCTTCAGCTTGGAAATCGGCTTCGCCTCCTCGATCGACACGGTGTCCCCCACCTTGAAAGCCTTCATCTCGTCATGGGCGTGATAATTCTTCGATCGCCGCACCGTCTTCTTCAACAGCGGATGCGTAAAACGGCGCTCGACCTTGACGACGATCGTCTTTTCTTGCTTGTCGCTCACCACGATACCCTGGAGAACTCGCTTCGGCATGATTTCTTGAACCTGTCTCTCTCAACCTTGTTTGCGATCCTACTTCGCGCCTTCGTTTCGCTTCTCTGCCGAAAGCGACTTGATCCTTGCGATGTCGCGGCGGACAACGCGCACCCGTGCGGTATTTTCGAGCTGGCCGGTGGCGCGCTGAAAGCGCAGGTTGAATTGCTCTTTCTTGAGATTCAGGAACTCTTGCTCAAGCTGATCCTTGGACATCACCTTGAGATCGGACAATCGCTGCTTATGTTTCATGACTGCGTCCCTTTACTCGACGATCCGCTGGATGAAGCGTGTCTTGATCGGCAGCTTGGCGGCGGCCAAGAGGAGTGCTTCCCGGGCAAGTTCGACAGGAACCCCGTCGAGCTCGAACATGATGCGGCCCGGAGCGACCCGGCAGGCCCAGAATTCCGGGGCACCCTTGCCTTTGCCCATGCGAACCTCGGTCGGCTTCTTCGAGACCGGGACATCCGGAAAAATCCGGATCCAGACGCGGCCGGCACGGCGCATGTGACGTGTCAAGGCTCGGCGCGCGGCCTCGATCTGGCGCGCGGTAATCCGCTCGGGTTGAAGCGCCTTGAGGCCGAACTGGCCGAAATTCAATTCGAACCCGGCTTTCGAGGCGCCGCGTATGCGGCCCTTGAAGGCTTTCCGGAATTTCGTCCGCTTGGGTTGCAACATGGTTGAAACTCGTTAAGCTTGCGCCGGCGCTCCATCAGGCGGCATCGCGTTCGCGCCGCCGGCGCTCTCCGCCGCCGCCGGAATGCTCCTGTTCGGCCATTTTCCTGTCTTGCGCCATCGGATCGTGTTCAAGAATCTCGCCCTTGAAGATCCATACCTTGATCCCGCAGGTGCCATAAGCCGTATGCGCCGTCGCGGTCCCGTAATCGACATCGGCGCGTAATGTATGCAGCGGCACCCGGCCTTCGCGATACCACTCGAGCCTTGCGATTTCGGCGCCGCCGAGGCGGCCCGAGCAGTTGATTCTTATGCCTTCCGCGCCGAGCCTGATCGCCGATTGCACCGCCCGCTTCATGGCGCGGCGGAAGGCGACGCGGCGCTCCAGCTGCTGGCCGATCGAATCGGCAACGAGGACCGCGTCGATCTCGGGCTTGCGCACTTCGACAATATTGATGAGGACTTCGGACTGCGTCATCTTCGCAACGATCTTGCGGATCTTGTCGATGTCGGCGCCCTTCTTGCCAATCACCACGCCAGGGCGCGCCGAATGGATCGTCACCCGGCATTTCTTATGCGGCCTCTCGATGACGATCTTCGAAATCGCCGCCTGCTTGAGGTTCTTCATGAGCGTCGCGCGAATTGCCATGTCCTCGTGCAGGAGCTTTCCATATTCGGTCCGGCCCGCGAACCAGCGCGAATCCCAGGTCCGGTTGACGCCGAGCCGCAGGCCGATCGGATTGACTTTTTGTCCCATCGTTTTCTCCTTAGGCCTGAGAGGCGGGCGCACCGGCTTCCCGGACAACGATCGTCAGATGCGCGAAAGGCTTACGGATGCGCCCGGCGCGTCCCCGCGCGCGCGCGCTGAACCGCCTCAGGGTCATCGCGTTGCCGACATAGGCCTCGGCGACGACGAGATCGTCGACATCGAGATTGTGGTTATTCTCGGCGTTAGCGATCGCGCTCTCGAGGGTCTTCTTGACATCGAAGGCGCTCCGCTTGCGGGAAAACTCGAGATCGGCGAGAGCCTTCTCAACCTTCTTGCCGCGGATCAACTGCGTCAAAAGGTTCAACTTCTGCGGGCTGACCCGCAGCATCCGGGCGACCGCCTTGGCCTCATTGTCCTTCAGCGCGCGCGGCGCTTTCTCCTTGGCCATGATCCGTCTCTCTCAGCCTCGTTTGGCTTTCTTGTCCCCGGCATGACCGTGAAAGGTCCGGGTCGGAGAAAACTCACCGAATTTGTGGCCGATCATATCTTCGGTAATGGAGACCGGGACATGCTTGTGACCATTATAGACCCCGAACGTGAGCCCGACGAATTGGGGCAATATGGTCGACCGGCGACTCCAAATCTTGATGATTTCGGAGCGGCCTGAATTGCGCGAACTCTCCGCCTTCTTGAGCAGATAGCCATCGATGAACGGGCCTTTCCAGATCGAGCGCGCCATGATCAGCCCTTCTTCTTGCTCTTGTGACGTGAGGTCACAATGAATTTGGCGGTGGATTTGTTGGTCCGGGTCTTTTTGCCCTTCGTCGGCTTGCCCCAGGGCGTCACCGGATGGCGTCCTCCCGAGGTCCGGCCTTCGCCGCCGCCGTGCGGATGATCGACGGGATTCATCGTCACCCCGCGATTATGCGGTCTGCGCCCGAGCCAGCGGCTGCGTCCAGCCTTGCCGTGGGAAATATTCATGTGATCGGGGTTGGACACCGCGCCGACGGTTGCGAAACATTGGCCATGGATAAGGCGCTGCTCGCCGGAATTTAGGCGGACGATGACGTAGCCCTCGTCGCGTCCCACGACCTGGGCGTAGGTACCGGCCGAACGCGCTATGGCGGCGCCCTTGCCGATCTTCATCTCAATATTATGAACGATCGTCCCGATCGGCACATTGGCCAGCGCCATCGCATTGCCCGGCTTCACGTCGGCCCGCGCGCCAGAAATCACTTCGTCGCCGGGGCCGAGCCGCTGCGGCGCGATGATGTAGGAAAGGTCGCCGTCGGCGTAGCGGATGAGCGCGACAAAGGATGTCCGGTTCGGATCGTATTCGATCCGCTCGACTTTGGCGGGAATATCGAGCTTGCGCCGCTTGAAGTCCACGATCCGATAACTCTGCTTGTGGCCGCCGCCGCGAAAACGCACGGTGATCCGGCCATTGTTGTTGCGGCCGCCGGTCGAAGGCTTCCCCTCCGTCAGCTGCTTCAGCGGTTTGCCCTTGTGCAGGCCGAAGCGATCGACGATGACGAGCTGGCGAAGCCCCGGCGTGACCGGTTTGAATGTCTTCAGTGCCATTGGCGCATTCCTCGCAGAGAATCTCAAAGCCCGGTCGTCACATCGATCTTTTGACCCTCGGCGAGGGTCACAACGGCTTTCTTCAAATCGGATTGGACGCCGCGCCTGCCTTTGAACACTTTTCGCTTGCCCTTGCGGATGAGCGTATTGACCGCTTTCACCTTGACATCGAATAGCTGCTCGACCGCCGCCTTTATCTCGGGTTTTGTTGCATTCTTCCGAACCTTGAAGATGACCTGATTTGCTTCCGACGCCAGCGTCGCCTTTTCGGTGATAACCGGGGCGACGATCACGTCGTAATGGTGCGCATCGTACGCGAGTTTGGCCGGGCTCATTTGAAACGCGCCTCCAAGACTTCGATCGCCGCTTTGGTCAAGACAAGCTTCTCCCGGCGGAGAATGTCGTAGACATTGATGCCCTGCGCCGGGAGGACGTCGATTTGCGGAATATTGCGCGCGGCAAGGCAAAAATTTGCCTCAAGATCCTCGCCGTCGACGATCAAGGCGTTGGTCAAGCCGAGCTTGGCGAAACTCGCCTTTAAGGATTTGGTTTTGGCATCCGCGGCGCGTGCGTCCGGCCACACGATAATCCCGCCATCCTGCGCTTTGGCGGAAAGCGCGTGTTTGAGGGCGAGAGCGCGCAGCTTTTTGGGCAGATCATGCGCGTGCGAACGCACGACAGGCCCGAAGGCGCGTCCGCCGCCACGAAATTGCGGCACCCGCGCCGATCCGTGCCGCGCCGATCCCGTCCCCTTCTGCTTGTACAATTTCTTGCCGGTGCGCGAAATGTCCGCGCGACCACGCGTCTGATGCGTTCCGGCACGGCGTTTGGCGAGCTGATAGCGGACCATCCGCGCGATCAAATCCTCGCGCGGAACGAGACCAAAAATAGCATCACTGAGGTCCATCGAACCGGCGGCCTCGCCGTCGAGGGAGGTGATATCGATCTTCATGCGCCGGCCTCCGCCGCTTCCCCGGCCGCGCCGCCCGAAGCAGCATTTGCCATACGGTATTTGCCGGGCTTCGGCGCCTCTTTGGGAAGTGGCTTTTTCACCGCGTCGCGGACATAAATCCAGCCCCCGGAGTTTCCAGGGACCGCGCCCTCGACGAGAATGAGACCGCGTTCGATATCGAGTTCGACAATGCGCAGGTTCAATGTCGTCACCCTCTCGGTACCGAGGTGCCCGGCCATTTTCTTATTCTTGAACGTCTTGCCCGGGTCCTGCCTGCCGCCGGTCGAACCATGCGACCGGTGCGAGATCGACACGCCGTGCGTCGCCCGCAAGCCGCTGAAATTCCAACGCTTCATGGGGCCGGCGAAACCTTTGCCGGTGCTCGTCCCGGTCACGTCAACGAACTGGCCAACGACGAAATGATCCGCCGTGATCTCGGCGCCGACCGGAAGCAACGCGTCTTCTTCGACATGGAATTCGGCCAGCTTCATTTTGGGCTCGACCTTGGCGACCGCGAAGTGGCCACGTTCCGCCTTCGATACGTTCTTGACCTTGGCGCGGCCTACGCCGAGCTGGAGCGCGGTATAGCCATTGCGAACCTTGGTCCTGTGCGCCACGACCTGACAGCCATCGAGCTTCAACACCGTAACCGGCACATGTTCGCCCCCGCCGGTGAAGACACGGGTCATGCCGAGCTTTTGCGTGATGACACCTGATCGCATGATTACATTCCCTGATCGCCGCCGCCCGGCGACCGCGCGGCGCGAAGTTCGTCTCGTTTTAGAAAGGGCAGCATCCGTTAAAGTTTGATCTCCACATCCACGCCCGCGGCCAGATCGAGTTTCATCAAAGCGTCAACCGTCTGCGGCGTCGGATCGACGATGTCGAGAACCCTTTTATGAGTCCTGATCTCGAACTGTTCGCGCGATTTCTTGTCGACGTGAGGCGAACGGTTGACGCAGAATTTCTCAATCTTCGTCGGCAGCGGAATGGGGCCCCGCACCTGGGCTCCCGTCCGCTTCGCCGTCGAGACGATCTCCTTCGTCGAGGAATCGAGGATTCGATGATCGAATGCCTTGAGGCGAATGCGAATATTCTGGCCGTTCATCTCCTGCAATCCCTGCCTGCCGGCTGCGGCCCCTACCCGCAACGGCTAACCCTAATCCTCGTTCTCCGGCATGGCGCAACCGAGTGGCGCCCGCAGGGAGACCCGCATATCTAACAACGCGAAGCCTGCGTCCGCGTTATTCCGTAATCGAGGCGACGACGCCGGCGCCGACGGTGCGGCCGCCTTCACGGATGGCGAAGCGCAGCTTCTCCTCCATGGCGATCGGAACGATCAACTCGACGTCCATCGTCACATTGTCGCCGGGCATCACCATTTCGGTGCCTTCCGGTAAGGTCACGACGCCGGTCACGTCGGTGGTGCGGAAATAGAATTGCGGCCGGTAGTCGGTAAAGAACGGGGTATGACGGCCACCCTCGTCCTTGGTCAGGACATAGGCTTCCGCCTTGAACTTCGTGTGCGGCTTCACGGAACCCGGCTTGCACAAGACCTGGCCGCGCTCGACGTCCTCGCGCTTAGTGCCGCGCAAAAGCGCGCCGATATTGTCGCCCGCCTGGCCCTGATCGAGTAGCTTACGGAACATCTCGACGCCGGTCACCACCGTCTTCGCCGTCGGCCGCAGGCCAACGATCTCGACCTCCTCGCCGACCTTGACGGCCCCACGCTCGACCCTGCCCGTCGCGACGGTGCCGCGGCCGGAAATCGAGAACACGTCCTCGACCGGCATCAGGAATGGCTGATCGACCGGACGTTCGGGCTGCGGAATGTAGGAATCGACGCTATCCATGAGCTTTAGTACGGAATCGTGTCCAAGCTCTGGGTTGCGGCCCTCGAGCGCGCACAGCGCCGAACCTTGGATGATCGGAATCTCGTCGCCGGGAAAATCATACTTCGACAAAAGCTCGCGAACCTCGAGCTCGACGAGCTCCAGAAGCTCGGCATCATCGACCATGTCGACCTTGTTGAGATAAACGACTAGGGCCGGGACGCCGACCTGCCTTGCCAGCAGAATATGCTCGCGAGTCTGCGGCATCGGCCCGTCGGCGGCCGAGACGACGAGAATGGCGCCATCCATCTGCGCCGCGCCGGTAATCATGTTTTTGATATAGTCGGCGTGGCCGGGACAATCGACATGCGCGTAATGGCGCTTTTGGGTCTGATATTCGACGTGCGCCGTGGCGATCGTGATTCCCCGCGCCTTTTCTTCCGGTGCTTTGTCGATCTGGTCATAGGCAGTGAAGGTCGCCCCGCCAGTCTCGGCCAGAACCTTGGTGATCGCCGCCGTCAGCGTCGTCTTGCCATGGTCGACGTGACCGATTGTCCCGATATTGCAATGCGGCTTTGTCCGCTGGAATTTTTCCTTGCCCATCGTTCGGCTCCTCTAGGATTGACTCACGTGCTGCCTCAGGAGATCAGGCGTATTTGGCCTGAATCTTCCCGGCTTCGCCCGCCGGGACCTGTTCATAATGATCGAATTGCATCGTGTAATTGGCGCGGCCCTGGCTGAAGGACCGCAGCTGATTGACGTAGCCAAACATATTCGCGAGCGGCACCATCGCATTGATTACGACCGCGTTGCCGCGCATGTCCTGCCCCTGGACCTGCCCACGCCTGGCGAGCAGGTCGCCCATGACCGAGCCCGTGTAGTCCTCGGGGGTGATTACCTCGACCTTCATGATTGGTTCGAGCAAGACGGAGCCTCCTTTTCGCAGTGCTTCGCGAAATGCCGCGCGCGCGGCGATCTCGAACGCAAGGACCGACGAATCGACGTCGTGATAATCACCGTCGACCAATGTGGCCTTGACATCCACAACCGGGAATCCGGCAAGAACCCCCGACCCCATGACGCTGGTAATGCCCTTTTCGACGCCCGGAATAAATTCCTTTGGCACCGTGCCACCGACGACTTGGCTCTCGAAGCTCGAGCCCTTGCCCGGCTCATTCGGCTCGAAGACGATCGTGACCTTGGCGTATTGGCCGGCACCGCCGGTCTGCTTCCTGTGGGTGTAAGTGATCTCGATACGCCTTGTCAGTTTCTCGCGATAGGCGACCTGCGGTGCGCCGATGTTGGCGTCGACCTTATAGGTGCGGCGCAGGATGTCGACCTTGATGTCGAGATGAAGCTCGCCCATTCCCTTCAAGATGGTTTGCCCGGATTCCTGATCGGTCGAAACCCGGAAGGAGGGATCCTCAGCGGCGAGCTTGGCCAACGCGATGCCGAGCTTTTCCTGATCGGCCTTGGATTTCGGTTCGATGGCAATCTCAATCACCGGCTCCGGGAATTCCATGCGCTCCAGGATAACAGGCTTGTTGAGGTCGCAGAGCGTATCTCCGGTCCTCGTATCCTTCAAGCCGGCCAGCGCGACAATATCTCCCGAATAGGCTTCCTTGATATCCTCGCGGTTATTCGCGTGCATGAGAAGCATGCGCCCGACCCGCTCCTTCTTGTCCTTGGTCGAGTTCAAGACGGTGGTGCCCGACTCGACGTGGCCCGAATAGACACGCGCGAAAGTAATCGTGCCGACAAAGGGATCGTCCATGATCTTGAAAGCCAGCATGGAAAAAGGGTCTTCGTCGCGCGGCAGCCGGACCACATCGGCGCCGGACTCCATGTCGACACCCTTGATCGCCTCGCGGTCGAGAGGCGAAGGGAGGAAATCGACAACGGCGTCGAGCAAGGGCTGCACGCCCTTGTTCTTGAATGCCGCGCCGCAAAGAATCGGGATGAAGGCAATGTCGCGGACCGCCTTGCGCAAAAGACGCCTCAAGGTCGCGGCGTCTGGCTCCGTGCCGTCGAGATAGGCGGCCATGACATCGTCGTCGAGTTCGACCGCCGCCTCGATGAGGATATGCCTGTAGTGCGCCGCCTTGGCTTTCAGATATTCCGGGATTTCCGCGTCGGCATACTTGGCCCCGAGCGCCTCGTCTTCCCAAACCACGGCTTTCATCCGCACGAGATCGACGATGCCATTGAAATCGGCTTCCGATCCAAGCGGCAGCTGAATACAGACTGGGCGGCCGCCGACCTTGGTTTTGATCTCCTCGACGCAGCGATGGAAATCGGCGCCGGTCTTGTCCATCTTATTGACGAAGACGATGCGCGGCACATTGTATTTCTCGGCTTGCCGCCAGACAGTCTCGGTCTGCGGCTCGACGCCCTGGTTGCCGTCGAGAACACAGACGGCGCCGTCAAGCACCCGGAGCGAGCGCTCGACCTCTATGGTGAAATCGACATGGCCCGGCGTGTCGATGATGTTGAGGCGCTTGCCTTTCCAATACGTCGTCGTCGCGGCGGACGTGATCGTGATGCCACGTTCCTGCTCCTGCTCCATCCAATCCATGGTGGCCGCGCCATCGTGAACTTCGCCGATCTTATGCGATTTGCCGGAATAATAGAGAATCCGCTCCGTCGTCGTCGTCTTGCCCGCGTCGATATGGGCCATGATGCCGAAGTTCCGGTAATCCTGGATCGGATGGCTGCGGGGCATGACACAATCCCTTCAGGCGGAACGCTTACGTAGTTCTCTACCAACGATAATGCGAAAACGCGCGGTTGGCTTCCGCCATGCGATGCGTGTCTTCCCGCTTCTTGACCGCATTGCCGCGATTATTGGCGGCGTCCATCAGCTCCGCCGACAGACGATCGACCATCGTCTTGTCGTTGCGGCCGCGCGCCGCGTTGATGATCCAGCGAATGGCAAGCGCCTGGCGGCGCTCCGCGCGGACCTCGACCGGCACTTGATAGGTCGCGCCGCCGACCCGGCGAGAGCGCACCTCGATCGAAGGAGCGACATTATCCAAGGCCTGTTTGAAGACCGGAAGCGGCTCCGACCGCATCTTCTGCTCGATGATGTCGAAGGCGTCGTAGACGATCGCCTCGGCGATCGACTTTTTTCCGTCGTACATGATCGAGTTCATGAACTTGGTGAGAGTGACATCCCCGAACTTCGCGTCCGGAATGACTTCCCGTTTTTCGGCGCTATGGCGGCGCGACATCGTTAGGCTCCGTCGGATTTTATT
>DATARJ010000287.1:0-2609 GCA_036264205.1 Methylocella sp. | reverse complement strand
CAGAAAAAGAACTTGGCAGGGCGAACAAAGCATGTACAGTTCACCCATCGCAGCACACGTTCCGCATAGGCTTCGCTCGTGCCAGGAGGGAAGATCGCCAATGACGCAAGCAAATCTCCGTCTCGTGGAAGGGACGTTCATGGACAAGACCAAGGCGCTCGACGCCGCTCTATCGCAGCGGCTCTGGAAAAACGAGAGCACGGGGCTCGCAATGATTGAGGCAACCGAACCGGAGGCTAAACTTTTCGCCGTAGCCGGGCAGGTCGATTTAGCCGAGAAGGCCTTGCACAATGCCCTCGCGCGCCGCAACGAGGCGCAGATCGCATATTTGCGCGAGCCAAGCATCATGACCCGCGAGGCGTTCGAAGCGGCAAAAACAGCCGAGGCAGTCGCGTTGGAGATTCTCGACACAGAGGTTCGGCGGCTTGCCCGCACTCGGGCCACGACGGTAACGGGGCTCAAGCTGAAGGCGTCATACGCTTCCACGGAAGACAAGCTCGCCGACAGCATCGTCGAAGACATCTTGCAACTTTAAGAACGGGAAACGGAAAGAATGCCGGCGGGAAGCCTTTGTTCAAACTCCCGATAAGCGCGCTGGCAGCCAATCGCGGCTTGTATCCATCGCCGTTCAGATCCCGGCATACCACTCGTACCCGCGATCTTCCCAATACCCGCCCTTGCCGCGACCGAACCCGTCGAGCCGGTCTGTCAACTCGATGCGCATCACATATTTGGCGTGCTTGTAGCCGAGTTGCCGTTCGACCCGCAACCGCAGCGGGGCACCGTGGCCGACCGAAAGCGGGACGTCGTTGAGACCGTGGGCGAGAATGGTTTGCGGATGGAAAGCGTCGATCAGATCGATGCTTTCGTAATACTGCCCGGTGCCGTCAAGCGTCCGTTCCAAAATGTCGGCGCAGTGGAAGACTACGAACCGGGCGGCCGGGAGAAGCGCGGCCCGTTCGAGCACAATCGCCAGCGGAACGCCCTGCCATTTGCCGATAGCGCTCCACCCTTCGACGCAGTCATGGCGGGTGATCTGGATCCTCTGCGGCAGATTGCGTAATTCCGCGAGCGAAAATTCCACAGGATTGGCGACCAGCCCATCGACGCGGAGCCGCCAAGCGGCGAAATCGCCCTCCCGCAAGGCCGCGTAGTCCTCTCCCTCGGGCATGCTCGTGCCATTCACCTTGAAGATCGGCGAAACATCGCCGGCCGTGAATTCGCGGGCGCGCACGCGACCCCCGCCGAGCAGCCGCTGGACGCGATAGGTCAGCCACTCGGCCGAGGCAAGAAACTCCTGGAAGTCCGGGGCCTCGGAGAGCCGGTCACAGCCGCTGAGCAGCGTGCCGCCGAGGCTTGCCGCCCCAAGCGCAAGAAACCGACGCCGGGGGAGCCGAACGTTAGGCATGATCGTCCTCGACAAAAATGGCGAATCTTCCGGTGATCATCGCGCGCAGCTCGTTCAACGGTCCGGCCAGAAGCACCATCGCGACATGAACGAATACGAACAGCACAATCAGGCTGGCCGCGATGAAATGGATCGTCCGCGCGGATTGGCGTCCGCCAAACAGGTCGACGAGCCAAGGCAGAATCGCATCCATCCCCGGAGACATGGCGAGGCCGGTCAGGATCATCAGCGGCAACAGCACGAAGATCACGCCGAGATAGGTCAGTTTTTGGAGGGAATTATAATGGCGCGCTTCCTCGCCATGGGGAAATTTCAGCCGAAGGTGGTCGAGAGCGTCCTTGAGAAGCGACCGTGGCCGCAGTTGCTGCTTGCCGGGCAGGAGATCACGCCAGAGATGTCCACTCGCAATTCCGGCTACAAAATACGCCAAGAGGTTCGCGACAAACAACCAAGCAAAAAAGAAATGCCATCGCCGCCCCAAGGCGAGATCGCGCCAGCTTGGAAGCGTAGCCCACCGCGGGAAGGCGCGCTGTACTGTGTCACCACTGGCGTTGCGGGAGACGCCGAGGATCCCGGTCGTCTTGAATGTCGACGAACCGATCCGGGCGAAACCCGCCGGCGGGCCGCTGCCTGAATCATCCGACCCGATCTTGAACAGTGCCCGGTCAGCGTCGGCGCCGAACTGTCCCCAGTAAAGGGCGGGATGCGCCATAAAAATCTGCAGGCCGCTCATCAGCAGCACGGCCACGCACAAGAGATTGATCCAATGAGTTATCCGGGTCACGCGGGTGTGCCGCTCAACGAGCAGCCGACGCGGGCGCAGCAACGGCCCGCTTAAGTCTGCCGTTCGAAGCTCGCTCATCGCCTGGTTCCTTTTCTCATCGCCCATCTAGCGTCCGCGAACCCGCTCCGGCGCAGGCGCGGAGCGGAGCCGCGTCCACATGGTTTTATTTTTGTGTGCCGCCCATGGCGTCATCGCCCTTCATGGCGTCGTCGCCCTTCATGGCACCACCCTTCATTGCATCGCCCTTCATTGTATCGCCCTTCATGGCATCGCCTTTCATGGCATCGCCCTTCATGGGGTCCGCCTTCATACTTTCGGACTTCATGCCTTCCGGTTTCATGGTATCCTCGGCCGACGCCGTGGCGGCGAACAACGAGCCTGCGGCAACAACGGCAAAAGCGGCAAAGCATGTGATGG
>DATARJ010000222.1:0-2287 GCA_036264205.1 Methylocella sp. | reverse complement strand
CCCGTCCCGCGCGGCTCGTTGCGGTGCTTCAGATAAAAATAATCGTCGCACCATCGCTTGAACTTCGCGTGATCCGCAACTCTGCCGTGGCTGTCGCAGGCGGCCTTCATGGCGGCATGGAAGTCGCGCGTGTCCGGATCGGTTTGGACGCGCCTTCGGTCGAGCACGGGAGTGAGATCGGCGCCGCCGCCGAACCACGCCTTGGTGGTCTCGACGAAACGCGCATTCATGTGGACGATGGGAACGTTTGGATTCCAAGGATGCGCAATCAGCGAAACACCGGAGGCCCAGAACGCCGGATCGGTTCCGGCGCCAGGTATTTGCGCCGCGAATTCGGGCAGAAAAGATCCGAAAACCGTCGAAGTATGAACCGCCATTTTCTCGAACACGCGGCCCGCGAGAATTGCCATGCGGCCGCCGCCGCCATCGCCGCCGGCGTGATCGGTCCTCGCCCAGGGTTTCGTCAGGAAACGTCCTGGCGCCATGCCCGGCTCGGCGAAAGGTCCCTCCGCCTCATCCTCCAGAAGCTCGAAGGCCGCGATGACCCTTTCCTGTAGCCGTTCGAACCAAGCCCGGGTCTCGCATTTGCGACGGTCGATTGCGTCGGCTTTATACAACGTGGTCTTCCAAAGTCACGCGGATGAAAATGCCGCAAGTGAAGCACAGCGCCGCACGCTCCTCGGATACATCGAGATTTATCGGGCGTGATTGAGGCAAATCGAATGGGCTCATCCTTCCCCCTTCGTCCCGCACATCAAGGTCTCATGGCGGGGCCTTCCGCCCTTCGTCGAACGTCGTGCTCAGATTCTTAACAAGCACTGTCTTGACGTTGTAGCCGTCGTCGCTGAGCGTCATGTCGTAGCAGCTCCGCGGGTAACCATTATCCAGGCTCTTTCCCTGCGCAACAATCTTCGCCAACTCGGCCCGCACCGATTCCAGCGTGGCGGGGTTGACCGCGATATTGGTCAGACCCTTGTCGCGCAGCTCGTAATCGAGCGCCACGTCATTGCGCATTTCGGTCGAGGGCTTCTCGAACTCGCAAAGGTTTTTGAGCTGGCCGACATACATCAAACGAACGAATTCCCTTCCATCGAGGCCATGAATCAGGGCGACGACGCGGCGCTTCTCGGCATCCGTCAAGTTTTGCACGTGGAAGACCGCCCGTTTAGCATCCGCGGCGGCGAGCGCGCGATCGGTTGCCTCCATGTCTATCTCGATGCCCAGAACCTTGATCGCGCTCACTGACGCTGCCCGCTCCAGAAATCTCTGCAATGCGACGTAAAGACCATGGAAATTCAATAGAACGATCGCAAGTACAACAAGGCTGAAAGCGATTTGCAGGGCTGCTTTGAGATAATCCAAGGCTTTCGACATGCCATCCTCCTCCGAATTATTGAAGCAGGATAACAGTTTTGGCGCCACGGAACGTCGAAAGCTTCCGCCGAGCTGCCGCGTGGACCATTATGCGACCGCATCGGCGGCTTTTAAGGAACGCGGTCGGCGGCGAGCGGCCGCCGGCCGGCACACGGGAAACTCCAGCGCGCGCATCGTGGGCGGCCTAGTAAATTAAGCCGCCCAGCTGCCGCCGTTGTTATTGAGCCGCCTCAAGATTAACTTTGGATTCGGCGATTTGCGTGAGTTTTTGGTCAGCCGTTTTCTCTTCCTCGAGGTTACGGTGAAGCACACTCGCACAGTCACTGCGTCCGAGTTGCTTGGCCCAGGACACAAGTGCGCCATAGCGGGTGATTTCATAGTGTTCCACGGCCTGCGCAGCCGCAATTAACGCGGCGTCTAAAACCTGCTTATTGCCGACATCGCCAGCGATCTCGTCAGCTTCCTCTATGATGCCGTCGATGGCAGCGGAATTGACCGTCTCAGGTTCGACGCCGTGCATCTTAAACACCTCCTCCACGCGACGAACATGATTGCGGGTTTCCGCGAGATGTTGCGCCAGACCGGACCTCAGTTGCGAGTCTGTCGCCTTTTCCATCATCGTCGGCAACGCCTTCACAATCTCCTGTTCCGCATAGTAAATGTCGCCCAGCATATGGACGAAAAGATCGTCCATGGTGCTTATATCTTTCGAGAAAAAGCCCATGCTTTACTCCTCCAAGCGGGTTGGATGAATTTCCGCGCTGCCGGGGAGCGCTTTTGCTCCCCGGCCGGCGCTTCAGCGTTTGCCATGCGAAGCCTCGCCACCGCGGCGCCCGGCGTCTGCCGCGCGTTCCGGGTCGCTGGCGAAATTGCCGCCGGAAGCTTGCCCGCCCTTGCGTCCGGCCTCCGAAGC